>SOJB01000134.1 GCA_004376695.1 Dehalococcoidia bacterium
GTGTCGCGCCTCTCCCTGAGCGATGAGGACCGTCGGGTCAGGGATTGGTTTGCGGAGGCATGCAAGGGGGCCAGGTGTGAGGTGACGGTGGACGACATGGGTAATATGTTTGCTCGTCGGTCGGGAAGGCATAATGCGGCGGTGCCCATTGCTATAGGCAGTCATCTGGACACACAGCCCGCTGGGGGTAAGTTTGACGGCATTGCCGGAGTGCTGTCGGGCCTGGAGGTAATACGGACACTGAACGATGTTGGCTACTGCACAGAAGCCCCACTCGAGGTGATTAACTGGACGAACGAAGAAGGATCGCGTTTCGCTCCACCGATGCTGGGGTCGGGCGTGTTCGCCGGGGTCATCAGCCGGGATTTCGCCTATTCGCGGGAAGACCGGCAGGGAAAGAAGTTCGGCGAGGAGCTGGAGCGTATCGGCTACCGCGGAAGCGCCAGGTGTGGTGAACACAGGCTGGGTACATATTTCGAGCTGCACATTGAGCAGGGGCCGATGTTGGAGATGGAAGGCAAGACAATCGGCGTGGTCACAGAGGCTCAGGGCCAGCGCTGGTATGAGGTGACCCTCACCGGTCAGGCGGGCCACGCGGGCAGCACCCCGATGCATCTGCGGAAAGACGCGCTACTGGGCTGTGCGCGGATTGTCGAAGGAGTGAATCGCATCGGGCTGGACCATGCACCGCTGGCAGTATCCACAGTGGGGCTGGTGGAGGTGAGGCCCAACTCGCCCAACGTGATCCCGGGCTCGGTGTTCTTCACTGTTGACCTGCGCCACCCGGAGGATGACATGATGGCGAAAATGGACGCCGAATTCCGGGAGATGGTGAGCAGGGTGGCAGGAGAATCCGGGCTCGGGGTGGAGCTGTCGGAAATCTATGTAAGACCGTCGACGGAGTTTGACAGGGCATGTGTGGAACAGGTGCGCGAGGCGGCCGAGAGGCTCAATTATAAATACAGTGAGATGGTGTCGGGACCGGGGCACGATGCACTATACGTGGCGAGGGTAGTCCCCGCTGCGCTGGTATTCATCCCCTGTGAAGGAGGAATCAGCCACGATGAGGCTGAGAACGCAAGACCAGAGGACGTGGAGGCTGGGGCCAATGTGCTGTTGCACGTGGTGCTGGCGCGGGATGCCACGACGTTTGAAGGAAAACACGTTTAAGCGTCAAGCTCAACTTAGGCATTCTATCTTGAGGTGCAACTGAAGTCACCTTAACTTATCCTGCAAATGCGAATTCCTTGGCGCGGTCGTACTTTTACTCGGCACGGTTCGTTCCAACCACTCAGCCGTTACCCTGCCAAATCTTCCTGTGCTCTGTGGTACTCCAGCTGCAGCCGCTCCGCCTCGACAGTTAGACCGTCCCATTCGTTGGTCAACCGCGCCACCTTTTTTCTCAGCACCGCATATTCACGATTCACAGCGACTATGTTTTGAGGATCTTCATAATGGGCAGGGTCAGCCATGATGGGTTCGATTTCTTTAATGCGCTCTGTAATCACAGTCACCTCCTGCTCTATTGCCGCGATACGTTGGTTTATCGGTGATATGACGCGGTAGTATTCGTTTCGGAGACGGGCTTCGAGCGCCTTGCGCCGGCGTTTTTGCACGGTGGTTGACAGGCCGTGTGGCTGCCGGCCGTGAGACCTGTTCTCTTCCGTATTTGTTACGGCATAGGAAGCAGCACTCTGCTGTAGATAATCGTCGTAACTGCCAAGGAAAACCGTTATCCGGCCGTCCCGTACCTCGATGATCTTGTTGGCGATCTCCCTGATGAGCATGCGGTCGTGGGTGATGAAACAGAGGGTCCCTTTGTAGGCATTCAGCGCGTCGGTCAAAATCTCGCGGGATGGTATATCCAGGTGGTTGGTGGGCTCGTCGAGAAGAAGAAAATTGGCTGGCCTGATGAGCATCCTGGCGATAGCAATGCGGGTCTTCTCGCCACCGGAGAGCACCGATATATTCTTGGTGACATCGTCGCCACTGAAAAGAAATGCCCCCAGCAGCCCACGCAGGCGCTGCTCCGGTTCGTCAGGCGCTGCACTGCGCAATTCTTCAATAATGGAGCTGCGTGGGTTGAGAGATTCTATGTAATACTGGGCGAAGTATGCGGTGGTCACATTGTGACCGATTATGCGCTGTCCGCTTTCGAACGGCAGGACACCGGCCAGAATCCGCAGGAGGGTTGTCTTCCCTGCCCCATTTATACCAACGATGGCGGCGCGGTCACCGCGCTCCAGTGCCAAGTTAAGGTCTCGGTACACAACATGTTGCCCGTAGGACTTGTCAACGTGCTTGAGTTCGATTACGACGCGGCCGCTCCGTGGAGGCTCTGGAAAGTTGAACTTTATCTTCTTTGTTGAGCGGGGAACTGTAACCCGCTCCATCTTTTCCAGTTGTTTGATGCGGCTCTGTACTTGTGAAGCCCTGGTGTTTTTGGCGCGGAAGCGCTCAATAAAGCGCATCTGGCGGCTGATTTTGAGTTCCTGCCGCCGGGCGGCTGCCTGCTGCGTCTTGATATCCTTCTCCCGGGCAAGAACGTAGCTATCATAATTGCCTCGATAGAAGATAACGCCATCGTCCTCGATGGATAAGATTTTACTCGCAACATTATTGAGAAAAGCGCGGTCATGGGAAGTAACCAGGACTGCGCCGTGATAGCGTTTCAGGTAGTTTTCAAACCAGCGCTGCGTCTCCAGGTCAAGATAATTCGTCGGTTCATCCAGCAACAGGATATCGGGATTGAGGAACAGAAGTCTGGCCAATTCGATACGTGTCTGCCAGCCGCCACTGAACTCAGACAGCGCACGTCCGAAATCTGATTCGGCGAAACCCAGCCCGGAGAGGACAATCTTTGCCTCGTGCTCGGAATCGTAGCCGCCCTTCGCCTCGTAAAGGTGTTGCAGTTCGCCCAGTTCTTTGAGCAAACCGGTGACGGTTTCCTTGTCCTTTTCCTCAGCAAGGCCTTCCTGTATGAGGCGGATCTTGTGGGCAAGGTCGCTGACGACATGGGATGAGCTGGAAACGTGCTCCAGCAAAGCCCGTCCCGACGATGTTTGGACATCCTGGCGGAGGTAGCCGATGGCGGTGTCACGTCGCAGCGATATGCTGCCGGAATCCGGCATGATGTTACCGGCTATGATTTCGAAAAGAGTGGTCTTTCCGGTGCCGTTCCGTCCGATGACCGCAATGCGGTCGCTCATGCCGACGTTGAAACTGACCCCGCTGAAAAGTTCCTGATCGCTGTATGACTTGGAGATGCCAGTGACATTGAGCATGTATTCCTCTTACCGCTATTATTATAATTGGAAGAGTGGGATTAATAAAAGGGAGACTTAAAACGATCATCAGGTATAAATCCAGGTTGCAAACCCACACACGTACAGCGTTCCGCGAAGCGCCAATTTATCGCTCAACTACACTCAGACGCGTGACGAGAGTGGCTGCCACTTTCACAGTTTTGTGAACTGATAATCAGTCAGATCCTTGCCTATAGCCTGAAGTTGACGTTCCCGGATGGGTTGCAAAGCTAAGAACGGAGGAAGCAACTTGGTATTCCTTGGTAAAATGGAATATTGTAGTGGAACGTCATTTCCTTTAGCTTTGACTTAGCTATGGGGTGTCAATTTTTGGGTTAAGGTGACTGGGAAACAGCGCAATCCGCGAGATTGTTAAGTTACAGAGCACTGCGTCGCTGTGATGCAGGACGAAGAGGGTAGCCTGCTAAACCTGCTTATTCTGGTTGCATTAAAGGTATTACCCACTCAATGCCTAACTCTGCCATCTTACCCGGAGAAGGCGAGCCCTGAGGCCAGTCCATCATAGTGTAGTAAAGCTCCTTAGCTTTGCAGAAGGCTTCCCGGTCTGGAGCTACTCCCTGGAGAGGTCCGGAGGTATGGGGAGTAAAAAAGCGCCGGGGCATATTATCATCGTCGCTGGTGAAGCCCTCCCTTCGGTTAAAAGCTCGTGCCAAAGTGACGGCCCTTTCTCCTACCTTCATCAATTCAAAGACACTGGTATTCCAGCCAGTCGCAGCGCTAACCAACTGGGCCGTCCTCTCAAATCCCACTAGACCACTAATCATAATAAAATAACAACAGACGGCACAGTTTAGGAAGTGTCTCCATAGAGAATTATAAATGAGCATCCGTATCTTTGACGGAGAGAGGTCACTGGTGGGCAGAGGCTCAAATATGCCTATAGCTTTAAATTGCTCCAATAGTGGGGTAAGACTGGTATAGGCTGAGTCATGCATATTATGCATATGGTCGGCGCCTGTTGGTGACATACTGAATCCAACACCCATACCCTGCTTCCAACGAGGTTCATGCATCGGCAACTCTTGGCCCTTTATGTGGAGGGCGAATTCTTCAGTCGCTGGTCCTATTTTCTTCGCTGCCCGTGCTACACCCTCCGCCAGTAAAGCTCCCAGGCCCTGACGCAGAGCAATCTGCTCAATCATTTGTAGCAATGCCGGTCCATTGCCGAAGCGGAGGTCTAGTCCTCCAGTATCCCGCGGCGTCAGGAGACCGTGTTCAAAGCACTCCATAACAAAGGCGATAACACTGCCACAGGATATACTATCCAGGCCGTAAGCAGCGGTCAGTTCATTGCCTTTAGCGATAACTTTCAAGTCACCTATGCCACAGTTGGAGCCCAGAGCAGCTAGTGTTTCATACTCTGGACCTCCATAGTGGGGGTCAACTGTATAGGGCTTATCCACCTTTACTTCTCGTTTGCACTGAACAGGGCACGCAAAGCAACTTCTCCTCCTCAGCAAGATGGTGTCCCTCATAGTTTCGCCACTTATACTGTCGGCTTTGTCAAATGAGCCCTTCTGAAAGTTACAGGTTGGCAAACCTCCCTGCTGGTTCAAAGGTGTAACAACCGAGGCTGTGCCCAGGTCCCGCATTCTCTTATTGTTTATTGGGGCGTTGTTCCTGATCCACCGAGCGATATCGGCCACGGCCTGTGAGTCGGCCAGAGAAAGACGCTGGTGACCTCGGCAAGCCACTGCTTTTAGGTTCTTGGAACCCATAACCGCCCCCATACCGGTTCTGCCAGCAAAAGCATCTAAATCATTCACCACGCAGGCGAAGCGAACCTGGTTCTCCCCGGCGGGTCCAATTTGAGCTACCTTTATTCCCGGGTCACCTAGCTCTTCACGGATGGCATTCTGGCACTCTAAAGTCTTTAGCCCCCAGAGGTGGCGAGCGTCCTTAATCTTAGCTTCTCCATCTCGGATGAAAAGGTAGACAGGCTTTTCTGCCTTACCCTCCACAATTATGGCATCGAAGCCAGCCATTTTGAGTTCGGCTCCCCAGTAGCCTCCGGCCTCAGCTTCGCCAAATCCCCCTGTAAGGGGTGACTTGCCACCCACGCTATGGCGGCCACAGCCTCCCACTGGCACTCCTGTCAGCGGACCCGCGGCAAAGATGAGCTTATTGTTGGGACTAAGGGGTTCCACACCCCGCTGGAGTTCGTTGAGCAAAAAGTATCCTACAAAGCTCTCGCCGCCAAAATATTGGCGGTAGAAATTCTCTGGAGGCTCCTCAACAGTTAAGCTCTCCGAGGAGAGATTAACTCGCAAAATCTTGCCGATATATCCATATGGCATGCTCGTTCTCCTGGTAATCTCTATTGAGGCAACTGGCTCAAATGCCGTGCATCATATTTGTGAGCCGTCGGGAACTTTGCTGTAATAAATATACCACAATCAAAGGTAATTTGCAGGGATTGAACAAAAAACCATTTTGTTTAGTTCCTCGTTCTGCATTAACTGAGACAAACGGGTGTACAATGCAGCAGGTTGTTAATTTTGCCTCTATGACATCTGAGGTTGATGTGGACCGAGAAATGGAGCCGCGGCGAGACTTACCCCTTAATAAGCTACTTGACAATCTGAGCTCTTCTTTATACGGTGTCTTCCGAGCAAGATTACAAAGACGAAATTGAACTTATTAGTTGCCTGATTTATCAGGATTGGTTGCCCACTGAGTCGGCCCAATAGATTAGGCAGCCACATTTTAAGGGCACGTCTCGTCAACCGGTTGAACTGTGGCGCTGACTTGGGGAGTGGTTACCGCCAATAGTATGGCGGCAACGGCAAGGCCGGTAAACACAAACCATATCGGCTGGTAACTATGCCAGTTATCAAATACCCATCCGGCTAGGGGTGGGCCAGCTATACTTCCCACCATCATTATGCCTATCACGAGGCCGTGGATGGCCCCGAAATTGCCTCTACCAAAGAATTCCCTTATCGCAGAGCCCCTCAATGTGTTGTTGCCTCCGTAACCAATACCGAAAAGAATGAGGAAAGGCACAAGCAACCAGCTAGCTTCAGAGGAAGCAAATGCAAAACAGAGTAGGCCCCCACACATCATAGCGAAGGCAGCAGCCATCACTCGTCTCTTGTCAAGTCTATCTCCAAGCCAGCCCAAGCCAAGGCGACCACTGATGCTTGTCAATGGGATAGCCATGGCTATAATGCTGGACCTTGCTCTAGGGATGTCGATGCTACTGAGATAGGGCATTACATGCATAACCACGGTACTTACCATCATCGTCTGACACAGCAATGCCAGCGCTATGTGCCAGAATGTGCGGCTCTTGAGAGCCTGCCTCGCTTTGATATTTACTTCGGCAGATTCGGCCGGAAGCGGGCAGTCATCCAATTTCACATCCTCATTTACTGCGCCATCAGGCTGATAGCCATATTGTTCGGGCTTATGCCTCACCAAAAGAGACAGCGGCAGGCATACAGCCAGCAGACCTATAGCGAGGATGGCTATCGTCATCCTCCACTCATACCTATCAATAAGATTAACCATGACTGGAACCAACAAGCCACTACATCCGTAGCCACAAATCATGATTCCCATGGCTATGCCTATTTTCTTACGGAACCAATTGGCAACTGCTGTCATCAACACTGTACCGCTACAAGCACTCATGCCTGTGGCCAATAGTACGAAGGCTCCGTAGAACATGCCCAGGGAGGCAACACGACTCAGGAGTATCAAACCCAGGCTGGTAATGATTGCTCCGCTGAATAGGAGTCTTCTTGGCCCCAACCGGTCAACAAGCATCCCAACTAAAGGGGCAAGAAGGCCCGCCTCCAGGCCGCGTAGCGAGGCGGCAAGTGAAATTTGCGCATAGCTCCAACCAAATTCGTCCGCTAGAGGTTCAAAGATGGCAGTGAACCCATAGAAGATAACTCCACCCGTGTATAGTGAAATAAAGAAGCATGCGACAACAACCCACCATCCGTAGAATATCCGACGTGGCTTCCGATCTAAATCCAAAGGCATAGCGTGAGGTTCTCTATCTTTAATGGTTCTGGAGAATAGTCCTTTGGTGCAAAGCTCTTCAAATGTAAATGCACCGATGTAATCCTCGATGCTATCATAAATGTATGGAGTGTGTAAAATCCACGTTCCAATTGAGTAGGACAGGCTCTCCCTAGCCCCTACCTACTCCGCGGGAGTTAAATTTGAGTGAAACCAGCGATGTTTGTGTAAATGACTGTGAAATTTCTCGAGATTCCTGATGTGTTTTGAGTGTAGTATTCCAAATACACCATCAACAAAAGTGTAGCTCAGTACATCACCTTTGTTCTTGCTCCTGTACAAGCCTGGGCTTATTTTACTATAACTTTAATCAAGATGTCGCCGGGCGAGCCATCGCTTATCTGGCGAGCATTCCTCAATCTCACCACGCTGCCCGTCCTCACCCCGGCGGAAATCTTTACCTCCAGCCTTTTTCCTCTTCTTTTTTTAATATCTTCCTCACCCCCTGCAAAGCCTCTTGCTGGCTAATTGTGAGCTCATAGCGAACATCCTGAGTTCTTCGAGCCTGGCCAAATATTTCATCCAGGTTGATTTCTGGCCCCGGCCAGATTTGAAATCTCACTCCGGCAGGCCTGCCACTGAAGCTTCTAAAGGAGAAAGAAGAGCCTCTGCCGTTCAAGAAATCGCCAAATATGTCGTCAAGGAAATCAAATCTCAAGCCAGCCCCGCCGAAGTCCTTCATCATTTCCTCGAAAGTGGTTCGGGTGAAAGGACTACTAAAGACGTCGCCTATTTCGCCTACAGTGCCAAATTGGTCGTACTGCTTTCTTTTTTAAGGGTCACCAAGGACCCCGTAAGCCTCGTTTATCTCCTTGAATTTCTCATTAGCCCATTTTTCTTTCCCGGGATTGCGATCGGGATGATATTGCATGGCCAGTTTCCGATAGGCCTTCTTGATTTCTGCATCCGAGGCGTTTCTTGGTAGGCCTAAAATCCCATAATAATCCTTAGCCATTTAAGCTTGCTGTCCTGACCAGTCGGGAGTCTGAGGCAATTGCCAGAATTTTGCTGTCTATCTGCTCCCCAACATTCGTAAAAATCATAGCAAAGCGGCGACATTAGCGTTGATTGTCGCCTATTCTTTTCTCTGGAGGAAGGAGTTTTTGACAAAACGATCTTTTCCTTGCTATAGTGCGTTGGTTTACTCAGGATACTGCACTGATAAACCGGAGGTGTTTGAATACGGTTATCATAGGTGAAAACATACATGTCATAGCTCAGGCAGTTTCCACAGCGATAAGGGAAAGAGACGCCAAAGTAATCCAGGATTTAGCTAAAGCCCAAGCTGAAGCTGGGGCCGATTACATTGATTTGAATGTTGGCCCTATGAAGAAAGACCCTGAAGAAAATATACAGTGGCTTGTCAGCACTGTTCAAGAAGTTGCCGATTTACCTTTATCCATAGATACTATGAATCCTGTAGCTATGGAGGCAGGTCTAAAAGCTTGCCAGAAAAGACCTTTGCTCAACTCTGCTTCAGGGAAGGCTGACTCCAAAGAACAAATGCTTCCGTTAGCCCGAAAATATAACTGCGATGTGGTAATTTCGGTGATGACGGATAAGGGGATGCCTCCCGATGTTGAGTCCAAGGTAGAGAGTATTATCGACACGGTGACCTATGCCAATGAATTGGGAATTCCCAACGAAGACATCTGGGTTGACCCCATAATTCTCCCCGTGAGTACCGCTGGTGAGGGGCAGAGGTTTGCCGTAGCTTGCTTGGAATTTATGAAGATACTTGAGGATGTTTTGCCCGGAGTTAAATCCACAGTGGGGCTTTCCAATGTATCTAACGGAGTGCCCGGTGAACTCAGGCCGCTCCTGAACCGCACCTATCTGGTTATGCTGGAGAAGAATAAGCTTTATTCTGCTATCGCTGACCCTTTGGATAAGGAACTTATGAGCTTGACTAGGAGAGAGATACCGGAAATTGTCGAGCTTATTCATAAGACCATGAACGGGGAGGATATAGATCTCTCCGTCCTACCTCAAAGAGAACTCGAGTATGTTAAGACAGCTAAGGTTCTCATGGGAGAGACCTTGTACTCCGATGCCTGGCTGGAAAGTTAAGGAGAGGAAAGATATGGAATATAAAGCACCAGTTGAAGCATATACTGGGGTAGTTAGAGAGGTAACTATTGGAAAAGGAAGGAAGAGCTTGAAGATTGGGGGGGAGAATATCCTCCCC
>SOJB01000022.1 GCA_004376695.1 Dehalococcoidia bacterium
ACCAGGTCCGGGTCGGGCACCAACTTGTTTCCCCCCATAGGCACAATAGACATGTGCTCCACCCCCACCGCCACTATGACATCGGCAAAGCCGCACATGATTCTCTGGCAGGCCGCGGAAAGGGCATCCAGCCCCGAGGCACAGAATCTATTCAGTGTCATCCCGGGCACGTGGGAGGGCAGCCCAGCCTTGAGGGCGACGATTCTACCCAAATTCATTCCCGCCTCTGCTTCCGGGAAGGAGCAACCAATGATTACATCATCTATTTCCTCTGACTTCAGGCCGGTGGCTCTTCTCATAGCCTCCTTGAGCACCTCGGTGGCAGTGTGCTCAGGCCTGATATTTATCAGGCTGCCAGTTACCGCCTTCGCCAGGGCGGTTCTTACCGCCGACACTATGACTGCATCTCTCATGTTCAAACCTCCTTACACGAGGACTAGTTCCTCAGGGGTCTATTGGTCTCGAGCATGTGTTTCATTCGCGCCTGCGTCTTTTCCTCTCCACACAGTGAAAGGAAGGCTTCCCTCTCGATATCCAGCAAGTACTCCTCCGTCACCAGGGTGTTCAGGTCCACATCGCCCCCGGCGAGCACATGCGCCAGCTTCTTTGCTATGAAGACATCATAATCCGTTATGAATAGCGCCTCCCGCATCAGATAGACGAACAGCTCCAGCACCGCTCTTCCCGTCCTTCCCGGCACCCTTACTTCATCTCTCCGTCTTGGCGGCACGTAGTCCGCTTCGGCGAGGGCAAGCACCGCTTTCTTGGCCTGATACAGGAGATGGTCGTAGTTCATGACGATTCTATCACGTGGCATCAAGAAGCCCAGTTCCCTGGCTTCCTGGGCGCACGTGGATACCCTGGCCATGGCGATGAGCTGGAAAGCCCTCGCCACATGGGGAGTGAGGTCGGGTTTGCCTCCACCGGCGATAGGGGGAAGCTCCTTGGGAAGCCAGTCGGTTGCCCTGAAGAACAGCTCCTTGTTGCCCCCGGCGCCGGGTATGAGGCCTACCCCCAGCTCCACCTGTCCCATATAGCACTCTGTGTGGGCAACTATCTGGCTTGTCGCCAGGCATATCTCACATCCCCCACCCAGGGTCATGCGGAAGGGTGCCGCGACAACCGGTTTATGACAATATTTTATGCGCAGGCAGGCCTGTTGAAGGGTCTTCACCGCAAGCTCCAGGTTCTTCCAGTCTTTGCTCTGGGTGGATGGGTAAACCTGTCTCAAGTCTGCTCCGACGCAGAAGTTGGGGCCCTGGTTGCTGATAACCAGTCCTTCGAAGCTCTCCTCCACTTCTGTTACGCTGTCACCGAGCATCTGGATGACGTCGGCATCGATGGCATTGTTCCGCGAATGGAACTCCAGGCAGGCAACACCGTCACCCATGTCTATGAGGCTGGCACCCGCGTTGAACTTGATCAGCTTCGTTCTCTCCTTCAGTGAAGGGAGAACTATGATTTGGGGCTTCTCTGCTATCTCTACGTAATCGGCTTTCGCGAAATCGAAATAATAGCTTCTGCCGTTGCGCTTCTCATAGAAATCCTCTCTTCCCGCCGCCAGCATCCGCTCAATCTTCTCGGGAATGGTTTCGCCTTCCTTCTTCATCCTTTCTACGGATTTCCTCAGCCCTATGACATCCCAGGTCTCGAAGGGGCCGAGTTCCCAGTTGAAGCCCCATCGCATGGCCCGGTCCACGGTCACTATGTCGTCGGCTATCTCAGGCACCTTGGCGGCACAGTAGAGGAGCGTCTTCTTCAGCGTTTTCCAGGCGAGAAGCCCGGCTCTCTCCTCTGAGTACACAAGTTTCCGCAGGTTTGCTTTGCTGTCTCCCTTCTTGAGTTCGTCCAGGATGGGGAGAGCGG
Source organism: Dehalococcoidia bacterium (assembly GCA_004376695.1). GTDB lineage: Bacteria > Chloroflexota > Dehalococcoidia > GIF9 > AB-539-J10 > RBG-13-51-36. The sequence goes on from SOJB01000022.1 coordinate 1,867, forward strand.
GCTTCCTCTGCGGCACATAGTCCATAGTACTGTAATCCAGGGCCCATATCTGAGAGCCTTCGGGACCAGCCACTTTCTTGTAGAAGCCCTGGTTTGTTTTCTCGCCCAGCAGGCCTTTCTCGACCATCTTCTTGACGAAATCGGGCACTACGAATTGCTGCCGTTCATCTTCATCCTCTGCGTTATCGTAAACGTTCTTTATGACGCTGAGCAGTGTATCCAGGCCGACTATGTCTGATGTCCTGAACGAAGCGCTCCTCGGCTTACCCATAGGGGGGCCCGTTATGGCATCCGCTTCTTCTATGGTGTAGCCATCCTCCACCAGGGTTCTCATGATTCCGGCAAAGCCGTGGGCGCCGATTCTATTGGCGATGAAGTTGGGCGTGTCCTTGGCAAAGACGACGCTCTTGCCCAATCGCCTCTCGCAGAAGTCCGCCATGAAAGCCACCAGATCTTTGTCAGTATGCGAGCCCGGTATGATCTCCAGGAGCTTCATATGCCTTGGCGGGTTGAAGAAGTGTGTACCGAGGAAATGAGTCTGGTTCTGCGGGGACAGGTCCCCGGATATCTTGTCGATTGCTAGTCCTGAGGTATTTGTGCTGATGATTGTACCGGGCTTGATAAATGGCTCGACCTTGCGTAGCAGTTCCTTCTTTATTGCCAGGTTCTCTACTACCCCTTCAATAATCCAGTCGGCATCGGAGAGCCAGGAAAGGTGATCCTCGAAGTTGCCGGGAGTGATGAGCTTGGCATCATCAGCGACAAACATGGCAGGGGGACGTGCCCCGATAGTGCCCTGAATGCCCAGTTGGGCAAGCTTGTTTCTGAAGGCGGGAGATTCCCTGGTCAGTCCCTTCTTCACATCCTTGTCATCCAGTTCCCTGGGGACTATATCCAGGAGGTAGGTGGGTATGCCCACGCCTGCCAGCAGAGCAGCGATCCTGCTCCCCATTATACCGGAACCCAGCACCGCCGCCTTCTTAATGGTTCTGTTCTTCATAGCATGTGACCTCCCGCAAGTTGCTTCGTTTGATTATCGCCATTTGCCCGCCGAATTATAGCAGGGGCAGAGGCATTCCGCCAG
>SOJB01000036.1 GCA_004376695.1 Dehalococcoidia bacterium
TGGCGATGGCGCCTTTGCGCAACATCATTTCCACAATGGGCCATCCCTCGTCTATCTTACCAAGTACATTTTTCCTGGCTACACTGACGTTCTCTAAACGCACCTCGCATAGCTTATCCTGGGCGGTGGTAGGCATTACCTCACAGCTTATTCCTGGAGTCGTGGATTCGACAATGAAAAGGGTAATTCCCTTCTCGGGCGCGGTTCCTTCTTTTGTCCTTGTGACGCAGATGATGCGGCTCGCAACATGTGCCACATCAACGAAGAGCTTTGTACCGTTTATTATAAAGTCATCTCCTTTTGGTGTTGCCTTGACGGCGATTCCAGAGGCATCGAAGACGCCATCACTTTCGAGGAGAGCCGTGGTAAGAATCAGTTCACCTTGAGCTATCTTAGGAAGTAATTCCTTCTTCTGTTCTTCAGTTCCCGCCTCGAGTATAGGGAAAGTGCTAGTTATAGTAGCTACGAATGGTCCAGGAAGAATGTTCCTGCCCATCTCCTCCAGGAGGACAGCAAGATCCTGAAACGTATAACCTATACCTTCGTATTCTTCAGGTATGATCAGCCCCATCCATCCTAGCTCAGCCATCTTCTTCCACAGTTCGGGGGAGTATCCCCTTTCACTTTGTTCCAGTTCTCTTACCAGTGTCTTGGGACATTCTGTGGCAAGAAAATCCCGCGCCGTCTGTCTCAATATTTCCTGTTCTTCCGTATATCTAAGATCCATGATTCCTCCTTATCAAGAGTCGGTTCATCTCATCCTGGGCAAGCCGAGGCCGTACCAGGCGATGATGTTCCTCTGTATCTCATTTGTTCCCATAGAGATGGTGGTTATGAAATGCTCGTGAAACATCTTCTCCCATATCCCGTTCAATGGAGCCCATCGGGAAGTCCTGACCTGGCCATAGGGGCCCAAGATATCCGTAGCCACAAAAGCGAAGCGCTCACCCAGTTCACTGAAGAAAATCTTGCTCGCTGAGGCATCCATGAGTGACATTTCGTTTCTGTTTTGTAGATCAGCAACACGGTATGCCAGGGCGCGGGCTGCTTCTAATTCGCAGGCTAGTTGAGCCAGCCGGTTGCGGACGAGCGGGTCCTTGGCCAGCGGCTGCCCGTGTCGTTTGGTCTCGTTGCAAAATGCCACCAGTTGTTCTAGCCCGCGCATCATGTTCATAATCTCGTTTATGCCAGATCTCTCGAAACCGGCCAGAAGATTTACCACTGCCCAGCCTTCGTGTTCCTGGCCGACAATGTTCTTGGCCGGCACACGCACATCATCAAAATAGACCTCGCAATAAGGAGCACTGCCATCCAGGTATGGGATCGGCCTTATCGTGATCCCCGGCGTCCTCATATCGAATAAAAGAAAGGTCATGTTGTGATGTTTTCGAGCAGTCGGGTCTGTCTTGAATACACCAAAGCCCCAATCAGCTCGATGCGCGCCGGTAGTCCAGGTTTTCTGACCGTTTATGACGTACTCATCACCTTTCTTTACTGCTGTTGCGGCCAGAGTGGCCAGGTCTGAGCCGGCGTTGGGTTCGCTCCATAGCTCACACCACATAACCTCCCCACGGGCAATAGGTGGCAGAAAATCTCTCTTTATCTCTTCGCTTGCGGCCTGCAACAGCGTTGGGGCAAGCATCTGCACTCCAAAAATATCTACTCCGGGAGTGCCGTAGTACCCTCTGGCTTCAGCAAAGAGAACACGATCCATCATGTCTCCGCTACCGCCATATTTCGGAGACCAGCCGAGGGCAAGCCATCCCTTTTTGGCAAACTCCTTAGCGCAATAACTGTTGTACTCCCAACACTCGTCCAGTTCGTAGATGGCCTCAAACCCCACGAGGCTTGGCGGTCTCTTCTTGCTGAGCTCTTTGCACGCGTCATAGAACTCCCTGCTACGAGATTTTTGCTCGTCTGTAAGCGAAAAGTCCATGTACCCCTCCTTCTGCTTTGTGGCATGATTGTAACAATTGCTGTGCTTAATTGAAAATCGGACGGCTGGCTTTAGCGAGAGGTGCGATAAGCCCTCCCGGCGCAGGTATAGGAAAGCCAGACCGCGAGGGATGATAACAACGCTTGTTTGAGAGGAGTTCCCGGAGCGTAGCGCAACTGCATCAGGAAGTCCAAGATGGACAAGCATGAGGAGTTGTTTATGAGCGAGGTCAGCCGCATACGAGTTGTAGTAGCCTGGCTTATTATGGAGAACCTGGCTCCAAAAAGAAGGCTTGGTTTGAGCTCCACGGGAGCTACTCGGCAGACGAGAGAAACGTGTTACCGGATACGGCGAGAAGAACGATCAGATAATCCCTTTCAAGAGCGTCACCGTCCTCCTGCGAGAACACGCCCGGACGCTTATGTATGATTGGGGATTAACAAATCCTGGGAATGGGTTGCTATCAACGTTGATTACAGGATTTCCAGTCTGACTCTTTTCTCTTCCCTAGCTGCCTTCACTCGAAGCAGCGTACGCATTGCTTGAGCTACGCGACCCTGCCTGCCGATAACCCTGCCCTTGTCATCGGGGGCGACCTCCAACTTGATTAATAGGCCGTCATCACTATCTTCTTCGGTGATCTTTACCTGGTCCGGTTCTGCCACTATAGCTTTGATGATGTACTCCACTAGGTCTTTCATTTTGCCTCCTTGAGAATTAGTCTTGGCTTGAGACCAGCTTGAGTTTATCCATAATGCCTAGTTTATCAAGCAAGCTGCGCACCGTATCGGTGGGCTGGGCCCCACATCTAAGCCACTTCAGAGCTTTCTCTTCGTCGATGACAGTAGTTGCAGGCTCGGTCAAAGGATCATAATGCCCGATGATCTCGACAAACTTACCGTCGCGGGGAGAGCGACTATCGGAAACTACTACCCGGTAGGATGGTCTGTTTCTCCTCCCCATACGACGCAATCTGATTTTAACCATTTGATAACGTGATTATCTCCTAAGTGTAGATGTTTGTCAATGGCCTTTGTCTCGGAAGGCAACGCTTTTTAGCGGTCTTCTGCACAAATCACTCAATGCTGTCTCTCAGTGCGAGTCGAACCTGCCAGTCCGCTTCCTCGCCGGAATCGCATCGTCCTGATAGGTCGTGATTCATCAGGGCTCCTCTCAATCACCTTTGTGGCGCCGTGCTTTGCAGCCGAATGTGATTCGGCGGCACAGAAATGAGAAGACCAGGCCGTGGTTGGCCAGTTCAGGCAACGATTCCGGCAGAGAATACATATGCTGTTGTCGTCTTAAGCTTACTCCTCAGCAAGGCTAGTTGTGGTCTATATATCCTGATCCTTCGGTGTTCGCAGGTTAGCGGCATATCCAGCGCTTTTGATATCACCTTCTCCTCCGCTCTTCCTTCGCATATTATGGATGCCTCAGCTTGATCTGCACCTACCTCTATAAGGATGGGCAATAACAATGCGTCTTGCTCAACGGTATCTAGAATGCTTGCCAGATAATCGAGTTCCCTCTTCTTGAACGAGTGGGTGCTGCCATCGTTACATATTGCATGAGGATATTCCTCGCTCAATAGATCTGATAACCGCTTCTGGCTGCGTGGCAAACCGGCATTCACCACCCTGAGCTCGTTTGTTAAGCATTCCTGAAGCATCTTCTCATAGGGAGATTGCTTCGTTTCATCGTGTAATGGCTCAGGCATTGGTCTATCCTCGAGCAACCAGCACTTTCACACGTTTCAGACGTGCTTTCTCCTCTCTATCTCTTTCCTCGAACTTCATATTCAAGTAATTTATCGTGACCTGTAACCTTGGAAGTACTATATATTCTAAGGCGTTAGTTATCCTTTTTGTCCTTTTGATTTCCGCTCCCAGTAATTCGAAAGTCCTCTGAAGCTCAGCTAGTTCCACAGTAACTCCGAGGCATTCTCCAGATAGTTGCGCCGCGCGATCCAACCAGGAGGAGGTATCAACTAGGCTGTAGCTTCTCATCCCGTCAATGTTGGGATTGTTCATCAGCTCAAACGACGGAACTCGCACACCGGCGATGTTTCTTGAGCCAGGAACAACTTTCAAATCAGCCTCAGTGGCTATCAGCTCCTTTTCCAGAGCGATGTACCCATGGTATCCGGAGGCGGTTGATAGCGCCCTGTAGAGTTCAGTCAAGTTACCAAGGAGTTTTCTCTTGACTTCCACTGTCTCTCTCGCTGTTTGCAGGAATTCGGTCGTTAGTATGGAAAGCCTGTCCTTGACTATCTTCTGCACTCTTCGCGCTAAGGAGAGCCTGCGTTTCAGTTTTACCAGCTCGATCTTGGTGGGTCTAACCTTGATTAATTCCGGCATTTGCGCTGCGCTCGATTCTATTCCTGACGATTGGGAAGGTACTTATTGATGAATTCCTCTTTGATCAGTTTCAGGTCCTCTTTGGGCAGTGCCGAGAATAGTGTCCAGGCTATATCCAGGGTGTTCTCAATCATCCTTTTTTCCCATTCGCCCTGAGATATGAATTTCCTCTCGAACTCATCGGCGTTGGTCAAGTATATCCTATCTCTCTCACCCAGCGCCTCAGCACCTATGATGGTGGATATCTCCCTGAGATAGCACCCTTCAGCATAAGCAGCATAGGATTGCATAAAAACGTTGTTGTGATCCTCCCTGGTCTTGCCCGGCCCGATCCCTTCTTTCATCATCCGCGATAGCGATAAGAATACGTCTATTGGCGGGTATACGCCTTTTCTTTCCAGGTTTCGGGACAGAACAATCTGCCCCTCTGTTATGTAGCCGGTAAGGTCCGGTATGGGATGGGTTATGTCATCGTCCGGCATGGTCAGAATGGGCATTATCGTTACTGAGCCCTCCATTTGGGCAAGCCTTCCTGCTCTCTCATACATCGTGGCAAGGTCGGTGTACATGTAACCGGGATATCCTCTTCTGGAAGGTATCTCTTCGCGCATAGAAGAGAGTTCGCGCAGAGCTTCGCAATAATTGGTCATGTCGGTTAGAATCACCAGTACATGCATATGCTGTTTCCACGCCAGATACTCGGCTGCGGTCAAGGCTAATCTCGGCGTTGATATTCGCTCAATAACAGGGTCTGACGCGGTGTTGATGAAGGCGACCGTTCTCTCCAGGGCACCCGTCCTCTCGAGATTCTTCATGAAGAAGGAGGCATCATCGTAGCTGATCCCAATAGCGGCAAATACGAGAGCGAACTTCTCCTCCTTGCCCTTTACGGCCGCCTGCCTGATTATCTGAGCTACAATTCGGTTGTGCGGCAGTCCCGAACCGCTGAAAATGGGCAATTTCTGTCCTCTTACTAATGCGTTCAAGCCATCGATGGCCGAGATTCCAGTTTCAATGAACTCTGCTGGAGGCTGGCGGCTTGCCGGGTTCATGGGCTCACCGTTAATATCCAGGTATTCTTCGGGGATCACCTGTGGGCCTCCATCTATAGGCTCTCCCATGCCATTGAAGATTCTTCCCAGAATGTCAACGGATACGGGCAGCCTCAAGGTCTCGCCTTTACACCTTATCCTACTTGCGACCAGGTCCACTTCGCTGACACCGCCAAATACCTGGACTATGGTTGCCTCCTTACTGATGTCTATTGCCTGACCGCTTTTGACCTCACCGTTCCCAAGTTGAACATCAACTATCTCATTGAACTTTATGCCGGGGATGCCTTCCGCTACCAGCAAAGCTCCCTTGGCTCTGCTGATTGCCCTTCCTTCCTTAATGTACAGTGATGAAAAATCCATTGGAGTCCTCCTTTGCTCAGGGAACCCGTTTGCCGGTTACCAGGCCTTGTTCCATCTCCAACCACAGTTCTTTGACTCTCTGTTCGGCGACCTCGTTGGGTATATCCTTCATCCTGGATATTCTGTACACCATCGGTGATGAGCGGATGCTCTCAATACCTGACCCTGCACTTAGCATCTCCTGGGCTAGCTCATAGAACTTCATGATAGTTTTGAGCATGAGGCCGGCCTTTGTCGGCATGCAGTAGGTATCGACTTCATGATAAGCGCTCTGCTGGAGAAAGTCCTCGCGTATCATCCTGGCGACAAGAAGCAGCAGTTTGTCTCCTTCAGGCAGAGCTTCGGGACCCACGAGTCTGACGATCTCCTCAAGTTCAGCCTCTTGCTGCAATACTTTCAAGGCATCGGCTCTGGTACTCTCCCACCCCGGATCGTACTCATTCCACCAATCTTTAACTGCATCTACGTAAAGGCTATAGCTGGTGAGCCAGCTTATGGCCGGGAAATGTCTCTTGTTTGCCAGCGAAACGTCTAGAGCGTACAAGGCATCTATTATCCTAAGCGTGTTCTGGGTTACGGGTTCGCTGAAATCGGCTCCGGGGGGACTCACGGCACCGGCTACTGTTACTGATCCCTTTCTTCCAGGACTGCCCAGGCATTCAACCATTCCCGCTCTTTCATAAAAAGAGGAAAGCCGAGAGCCCATATATGAAGGAAAGCCTTCCTCCCCCGGCATTTCCTCAAGTCTGCCACTCATCTCCCTCATGGCTTCCGCCCATCTGGAAGTCGAATCAGCAACCAGCAAGACGTCGTAACCCATATCCCGGAAATACTCGGCCATAGTGATGCCGACGAAAATACTTGCTTCCCTGGCCACAACAGGCATGTTGGAGGTGTTAGCTATGAAGATCTCTTTTTCCTGCAATAATCTTCCTGTGTTGGGGTCCTTGAGTTCTCTGAAGCTACAAAGAACGTCAGCCATCTCGTTACCCCTTTCGCCACAGCCAACATAGATGTTCAGATGTGTCTGGGCCCATCTGGCCAGTTGCTGCAGGGCAACCGTTTTTCCAGTACCAAAGCCTCCGGGTATCGACGCCTTGCCCCCGAGAGCCAAAGGGAACATGTAATCCAGAATCCGCATGCCGGTAGTGAGCAAGCCCGAAGGATCGAATCTCTGCTTGTAGGGCCGGGGCTTTCTTACGGGCCATTGCTGCATCATCGTGAGTGCTTTTGCTTCCCCTTCATGCTCCACCCAGGCTACGGGCTCTTCGATGGTGTAGTCGCCTTTGCGTATCTCCTTTACTGTGCCTTTGATTCCTGCTGGTACCATTATCCTGTGTTCTATCAGGTTGGTCTCGGGAACCATGCCTATTATATCCCCCTGGCTAACAGCATCCCCCACCTTAGCTTCAGGTGTGAATTGCCATTTCTTGTCCCGGGGAAGTGGTGCAGCTTTGACACCTCGTCTTATGAATGGGCCGGTATTCTCACCAAGGGTAATGAGAGATTTCTGCAGCCCGTCGTAAATAGAGCCCACGAGGCCGGGACCCAGCTCGACGCTTAGAATTCTTCCCGTTCCTATCACCACCTCGCCGACTTTCAGTCCCAGAGTATCCTCGTGCGCTTGAATCACCGCTCTGTCCCCTTCCAGTCCTACTATCTCACCGACAAGCCCTTCCTCACCTATCTCGACAACTTCATAGACCTGTGAACCCCTCATGTCATCGGCTATAACTAGAGGGCCTGAAACTCTCCATATCTTGCCCATGTCTTCAACCTCCTGCTCTTTCTATAGTCTCAAATCTCCACTTCGAACCCTATGGATTCTCTGATAGACGCCCTGTAGTAGTCCCTGACGTTCGGGTACTTCGTACCAAACTTGGATGGAACTTCAATGATCACAGGAGTGATTGCTCTTCCTTTTCTGACCTGGGTTAACAGGTCTTCGGCATACTGTGCATAGTCTTCCAGCATCACTACTATGCCGATATCAGGCTCGGTTATCAACTCGGTTAGAGCCTTCCTTACGTTTTCACGGATATCATGATCATCCTTTATCATGTAGTATCTGCTGCTACCAGCCAACCTCAGCGCATTGACTAGCTCTTCGTCTCCTACGACAACTATATCCAACTGTTTGATGGGCATCATGTCACAGCACCAAGTAGTCCTTCACTTCCTGCGCCGGAACACCATCGACGATTGCTTTCAGAACGAGCCGCAGGTTTCGTATTTCAACCTCTTTGAGGATTAAGTACCAGAGCATCGCCAGCGGGGATAGCACTCTTGGCGCCAGCATTTCCTTCAGCATCCTGAACTTGTGCTTATCGATGATTTCGTCTACAACCGTGATGCTCTTGGTCTTGTCATGGCTAACCAGCGTTTCTTTCGCCACATCAGAGTACTGGGTATTCTCCAGCCTGGCAGGCATCTCGGCCATCTTGACAGATAGTAACTCCTTGATAGATCTGTCCGTGATCTCATATCCGCCAGCAATGACTAACTCGGCAACGTGGAGTTCTATGCCTGCAATCACGGCTCTCCAGGCAATCTGAAGGTTTGCCAAATCTATGATCAGACCGAAGGCCTGAAGAAGGAGATGGCCGTCTTTCGCAGACCTGGCCGTATTCAGGAGATTTCTGTAGTATTCACGATCTAACCTGGACTGAACAAGGAGCTTCGACTTCGCGGCTTCATCTGTTTTGTGTTGCTCCAGGGCAGGTACATAATCTCCCAGTTTGCAGTTGACAAGTACCCGGGTGATGTCATCTATATTCTGGGCGCTGGAGAGCTCATCCAGCAATCCGTTATTGTGAATCATCCCCACCGGTATCATCTTGGCTTTCTTGCCAGCAAGAATGCTTTCTAGGGCAGCTTTGATATTGAAGACATCATACTTAGTAGTATATGCCCTCAGTATCCCCACCACATCCCGTGGGACGAGCTTGAACCACTCTATGTACGCAAAGCGCTGGGCAAGATATCTCCACAAACATTCGTCTAGATCATCAAAAGCTCTGACGGGCAATTCCTCCAGATAGCTTCCGACATCGGTGTCCCTTATGGTTGCCAGGGCATCCTGCATGCTGGGAGCTGCTTGCAGGCTATCTATATGCTCGGAAGTAAGCAGCCTGGCCTCCTGACCCTTCAGGTAAGCCGATATGAATGCGTACTTTACACCAGGCACGGTATTCCTTTACGGAGATTCGAAGAGTTTCCTGCTTATCTCCGGCAATAGCCTTGGCAGGAGCATCTCGAGCCTTGTTTCGTAAGTATTATCTATCCTGAGCTTTCCCTCGACGTCCTCAGCTATGACTCCACCGAGGCAATTCGATTCCCTGACCTCCACTATCCTGTCAGACAAGTCCTTGTGTGCTTCAAGGAGTTTCCTTACAGTGCCTACGTCTTTAGGTGAAACGTAGAGTCTGCCTTTGGCGGCAGCGAGTCCCTCCGTGGCTTCTCTGACCAAGTTTAGAATATGGCTCTCATCGCTTGAAACTTGGGACAATTCCCTGCGGGCCCTGTCAACTATCTCAGCGATTATGTCAGCTTTCGTACTCGATAGCTTCTGACGCGCCTTGATGGATGCTTGAGCCAGGGTTCTGGCAGCCTCCGCTTCCACCTCTGTTAGTATTCTGCCTCTCTCTTCCGCGAACCTAGCTTCCCGTTGTCTTCTGGCCCTCTCTATCTCCTCCTGTGCCTTCTCCTTAGCCTCACGTGTTATGTCTTCGGCCTCCATCCGGACCTTGGAGATGATGGCGTCCTTGATCTTATCCATTCCCATAAAACACCTCTACATAAGGCCGAGCAGGGTGAACGCCATTATCGTGAACACCAGGGCAAGAACAGCTATCAGCTCGACAAATACTGCCAGCATCATAGAGCTGGTCAGGATTTTCCCTCCGGTCTTGGGTAACATTGCGATACCTGAGGCACAAACCATACCTTGATATACTGCCGAGAAACCAAAGGCAAAAGCGGCTATGAGGCTGACAGCAAGAGCAACAAGACCGGCGCTGCCCTCGGCAGGCATATTGGGAAGTACGCCTGTTATTATTAGTATGAGCACTATTAGCCCGTAAAAGGACTGTGTCATTGGCAATGATGCCAGTATTAACACATTCCTGAACTGCCGGGGATCCTCGGATAATGTAGCCAACCCACCTGATGCAGCGGTGGCAATACCTATAGCTGAACCGACTAGACCGGCAATCAACGCTACTGCACCGCCGATACTAGCTAACGCGCTTGGATCTATCATCTCTTTATACCTCCTGTTTTAAGCCTTTCATCTGACAAATACGGGTCGCGTCTTCAACCGGAATGGACTATACTCCTCACCACCGCCTTCGTAAAACTTGGATAGGAACTCGACGAAACACAGTCTCAGGGAGTGCACGAAGCAACCGATACCGCTCAGAGCCAGGTTGATAAGATGCCCGAAGATCAGGACTACAACCGCTATGATGGCCCCAATGATGACTCCGACCGCGCCCGGTATCATCCCGGAGAACAATTGTGCCAGCATGTTGAAGCTCGATGCAAGGTAGAATGTGGCTAGTCCGACTCCGGCCAGCCTGGCATATGACATCACGTCGCCGAGTAGACCAGTCAGGTCAAAGATCCAGAAGACAGCGCCCAGACGGCCCTGCTGCATGAAAGAGGACACTATAATGGCTACCACACTGGCAGCTACAACATACATGAAGATGTCGTACATGCCTGGAGGCACCGGCAAGGATATCTTAAACAACCACCTTAGGATTATGGGGATACCGCAGAGCTGGAGTGCAAAGAGTGCAACCTTGTTGATCACTACACCCTTGTCCTTTTTCCTGACCCCGACGATCAGCGCCATAAAATGAGCCGTGTTCACATGAACAAGGCCCAGCCCAATGGAAAGGATTATGAAAGAAATCGGATCGCTGAGCATATTTCTAAGAGGCTCCAAGAGGGCCGCGCTGTCAACTCCAAAGAACGAGTATATGTCTCCGAGGTAATTCCCGGTCAGGAAGCCGAGTACCAGAGCTACTGCGCCGCTGATATAGAGTACTCTCTGGAACAGCCTGTAACCTTCAGAATAGGGGTCCTCAACGAATTTACGTATTAAGAACCTCGTGGCCAGCAGGATGCCAATAGCATAGGCAACGTCACAGAGCATGAGACCGAAGAAAAACGCAAATGAATAGGCTGTTATCGGCGTGGGATCCCATTCTCTGTACTTCGGTGTACCGAACATGTTAACAATGACCTCGAACGGCTTAAGCGCAGCCATATTCTTCATCCTGGTGGGTGGCTCTTCAGCTTGCTCTGGCTTCCTCGTGTCGATGAACACAAGACCTACGTTCTCCTTGAGCGTGGAGATTGTGGATTCAACATCACTCTCCGGAATCCACCCCTCGATCAAGGTGACATACTTCGCCTCACAGGCCTTTTCTAGAACTGCTAGTCTCTCAGCTTCTGCTGACAGCGCCTCCCTGAAAAGGACGAGCTTTTGCAGGTTCTCTCTGGTCTTGCTTTCAATCTCGCCGTAAAGCTTCGCTATTTCTTCTTCAAAGCTACGGACCTTGGTGGCGGCCACCTCAACGAATTGTCGCACAGTTAGGCCTTCCTTCGGTATCTGGAGAGTTCTGCCACCGCCGCTCCTGACGGCAGATTCTATAATCTCCTTGTCTTCAACCCTGGCAATTACGTAGAATGCGGCTTCATTTTCTAGCGCAACAGCAATGCTCTCAAGCAGGTGGTCCTTCACGGTAAGGTACAGATTGTGATATGCCTCATTTGGAAGAAGGAAAACCCGGGAGAAAAGATAGGCTCCCGAAAAATCCAGATCGGACAATCTGATGTCAGCCTGCTGTCCCAGAGAGCCAAGATACTTGCTTAGTTCTCTTAGCTCCTTAACGTCCTCCTCGAGTTTGGCAGCTCTTCGATGTATGTTACTGAGCTTGGTGCATAATGATCTTATCTCGCTGTCAATCTCGTCCAGGGGCCTGGTGTATATGACCTCAACACCCTCTCCCAAGGACACAATCTCTCCCTTCGGTATGTAAGCCAGCACATTGTCAATGTCTGTTAGTAGCCCGGTGATTTCCTTTCTTTCATGTTCGAGAGCTTCTCTGCCCACAGGCCTCAGCTCTTCGCTTTGCTTAACATGCAGCACGCCGGCTGTGTGCAGAGTCTTGAGGGCCTTTGTGGAGTGATCTTTGGTAGTCAGAATCCTGACTTTGGTCATAGGGTCGGGTGTATTGACGACTAGAGGTATCATGCTAGCTTCTGCCCGCGATAATACTTACGATGAGCTCCATGATCTCTCTCGCTTTCTTCTCGGCATTGATGCGGATTTCAGCAGCTCTCTTCTCAGAGTCCTCGGTTCTCTTATCGGCTTCGGCTCTAGCCTCATTCACGATCTTAACACATTCAGTTTTTACCTCATTCAAGGGCAACTGAGAGGAGAATATGTTCCTAGCTTCTTCCCTGGCTTCGAGGATAATCTCCCTGGCTCTGTGCCTCGCCTCTTCCAGTATCTTTTCGGATTCGACCTCGATCGCTTCTACGCTGCTGGTGATCTCTTCAGGCATAACACATCTCCTCAGTGGTTCGCCCGGCCGCTACCAGAACAACATTTGCACATAATCTGTGTTTGCAGTGGAGCGGGCAAACACTCTAGCCACCGATCACTGACTAGGTTGCGATTATAGCAGAGCAGTTCGTTTCTGGCAATTGGCAGTCATGGTGGGAATCCACCGTCTTCGTACAGCAGCAGCCATGGAGTTTGTCATCAAGGCCAAATACTCTATAATGCAGGATATGAGGGTCAACAAACTGCACGAGTGGGATGTGGGCGTTGCACAGGCGAAGGAAATGCAATTGAGCCTGGCAAGAGATGTGGTAACCGAAAACGCAGTCATCAACCCGCGCCTTGTTGCCGGTATCGACATATCATCACCTGACGCCAGGGGCTTAGCGAGAGGAGCAGTGGTGGTTCTCTGCCATCCTGAGTTCAAGATAGTCGAGGTACAGATAGCTGAGGAAAGGATTTCGTTTCCCTATGTTCCTGGCCTGCTGTCCTTTCGAGAGAGTCCTCTGATCCTGGCGGCCTGCGAGAAACTGAGCAATGCTCCCGACCTTGTTCTTGTTGATGGTCAAGGGATTGCCCATCCGAGGAGGTTTGGGCTTGCCTCACATTTGGGACTCCTTCTCGATCTGCCTACTATCGGCTGTGCCAAGTCTATCCTTTGTGGCCGGCATCAGCCTCTAGGAGAAGAGCCTGGCTCTCATGCTGAACTACTTGACAATGGGGAGCTCGTTGGAGCAGCGTTAAGGACTAAATCTGGAGTGAAACCGATATATATCTCTATTGGTCACAAAATCGATCTGGCATCGGCCTTACAATGGGTGATAGAATGCTGCCGTGGTCATAGGCTTCCTGAACCTACGCGCCTCGCTCACCTCGCTGCCGGGGGCAGCAGCCTCGTTGAGCCAGACTACCGCGGCAGGGGAGTTAGAGCACGGTGATAGGCAGGAATGGTGGTGAGGTTCTTCCGGTTGACCACACCGACCGAATAGAAGGAGCTATATGCAGGAAGAGAAACAGAATCTAGAAGCCTTGCTTCGCCGAATCTCAGACGTCATGGTGCATCTTTGACATCGCCGGCAAAGAAGGTGAAATCGCCAGGATAGAGGGGGAGTCAGCTCAACCGGATTTCTGGGCAGACCCGGCCAGAGCCAAGGCCATTATGCGCCAGCTTGCGGTCAAGAAGAACCTGGTCGACGTCTGGCGTGAGCTGGAGAAGAAAGCCGGCGACCTTCAGGACATGATTGTTCTGGCTATGGGAGAGGATGACTCCTCTCTTAAGGAAGAGCTACAGATGGAACTGCGGAAGCTAAGCTCTCAATTCGAGCGGTTGGAGAGTCAGCAGCTCTTTGTTGGCGATTATGACCCTCGCAATGCCATGCTTGCCGTTCATGCCGGTGCTGGCGGGACGGAGTCTCAGGACTGGGCCGACATGTTGCTCCGGATGTACTTGAGGTGGGCCGAGCGGCACGGTTATGGAACTGACGTGCTGGATGTCTCCCCTGGCGAAGAGGCTGGCATCAAGAGTGCTATGGTGGAGATCAAGGGAAGTTATGTCTACGGCTATCTGAAAGGTGAACACGGGGTACACAGGTTGGTACGGCTTTCCCCTTTCGATTCTGACCATGCCCGCCATACGTCTTTTGTCCTGGTGGAAGTCCTCCCTGAGGCTGAAGAGGCGGTGGATATCAAAATCGACCCGGAAGACTTGAAGGTGGATACATTCAGGGCCAGCGGTCCCGGTGGGCAACATATGCAGAAGACAAGCAGCGCCGTCAGGATAACTCACGTACCAACAGGACTGGTAGCTACCTGTCAGGGGCAGAGGTCGCAGCACCAGAATAAGGAAGCGGCTCTGAAGATTCTGTATTCGCGTCTTCTCGAGCTTGACCATAAGAAGAAGAAGGAGGAGACAGCCAAGATCAAAGGCGAGCGTATCGTGGCAGGCTGGGGGAATCAGATTCGAAGCTACGTTCTTCACCCGTATAAAATGGTGAAGGACCTCCGTACCGACCATGAAGTTCATGATCCTGAAGCTGTATTGGATGGCGACCTGGATGGATTTATCACTGCTTATTTACGGTGTCAAATAGGGAAATGATCGGGCGCATCGTCTTAGTAGTTTTGACGTTGCTGCTGCTGTCAGCTCCTTCGTTCGTTGGGGGACAGAGTAGCATTTCGAATAGCGATATTGGGTGTCATTCTGAGGGAGCAGCGCGACCGAAGAATCTGGCTCAGGGCGAGCTCCGCGAAGAATCGAGAGACCCTTCGCTCCCGCTCAGGATGACGGCTCAGCAAACCGAGAATGCGATTGCCATCATAGCGAGCGGTGTGGAAGTGGATTTTCCTGCCCAGGCTGTGTTCACCCTTGAAGCTGAGAGCAGGAGCGATATCATTGATGTCCGTCTCCGCTACCGGGTTGACAAGATGAAGTATGCAGAAGTTGTCAGTGAGGGTTGGGCTAGTTTTTCGCCAGCAACCAGGATAGAGGCTGAATGGGTATGGGATATGCGGAACGCAAGCTTACCCCCCGGTGCCGAGGTCACCTATTGGTGGACGATTGAGGACACTGACGGGAACACATTTGAGACCTCTCCCGAGGTAATGTGTTTCAATGACGCTCGCTATCTGTGGCAGAGCTTGACCAGTAGCGGCTTTCTGGCAGAATGGCAGACCTATCAAGGCGACGCCCTGACCATTTTCTGGTACGAAGGCGATGATTCCTTCGCTCGAGAACTGATGGATACCTGCGAGGAAGGGCTCGTTAGATTGACTGAGGATATCGGCACTTACCCGGAAAGGCCGATAAGGATGTATATCTATGCCTCCACCGAGGATTTGCGGGGAGCTATGATCTTTCCTCAAGAATGGACTGGCGGCGTTGCCTACACCGAGTTCAGCATAATCGCTATCGGGATTCCGCCGGCGAGACTTAGTTGGGGCAAGAGAGCCCTGATTCACGAGTTAACACATCTTGTTGTTCACCAGGCAACTTTCGGCCCCTACGGGCGCCTTCCTACCTGGCTTGATGAAGGGCTGGCCATGCACAATGAAGGCGAGCTTGAGCCTCACCTTGGCTCTCGCCTGGAAAAGGCTATCTCGGATGATGAACTCATTTCTGTGCGCAGCCTGTGCAGCCCTTTTTCCGCCGAGCCCGATCAAGCTTACCTTTCTTATGCTCAGAGCTACAGCCTTGTGGAGTATCTCCTCGATAATCATGGCAAGACCAGGATGCTCGATTTGCTGAGTATTCTGAAGCAGGGCAGCACCTATGATGATGCTTTGACCGATGTCTATGGTTTTGACATGGACGGTCTTGATGCTAACTGGCGGGCAACGCTGTCAGGCCCAGCAGTTCCGGGTTGGCCGACATGGTTACAACCCGCCGTGATTACTGTGTTAGGAGCGTTGGCTACAGGACTCGCTGTACGGTATGTTCTGAGAAAGCGGACCTGCCGAAGGTCATCGGCGAAATAGGCCGAAGAAGATAGACTATGAAGGACTCTTTTACCGTTCGCGATTTGCCGCCTAGCGAACGTCCCAGGGAGAGGCTACTGAAGCTGGGCAGCGAAGCTCTCTCTGCCCAGGAGATCCTGGCTCTAATTCTGGGGCGAGGGAGCAGAGGTGAGTCAGTCGTGGTGACCAGCCAGAAGCTTGTGAGCCGGTTTGGCAGTCTCAAAGGCGTGGCCAATGCCTCTGTGGAGGAGTTAAGAGAGATAAACGGGATTGGTTTGGCTAAGGCAACTCAAATCAAGGCTGCCCTTGAGTTGAGTAAGAGGCTGGAAGCCGATGCCGATGAGAAGGCCAGGGCGCTGATCAAGTCTCCTGAGGGTGTGGTCGGTGTAGTAAGGAGCAAACTGAAAGGCAAGAAGAAGGAGCACTTCCTGGTGCTTTGTTTGGACACGCGAAACAGGCTGATAAGTTGCAGGCCGGTTTCCATAGGCAGTCTGGATACGAGTGTTGTCCATCCCCGCGAGGTGTTCAAGGAAGCTGTTTCCTCCTCCGCCGCTTCGGTGATCTTCGTGCACAATCATCCCTCTGGCGACCCGGAGCCATCAGAAGAGGATGTTGAGCTAACCAGGAGGCTGGTGAAGGCCGGTGAAATAATAGGCATCGAGGTCCTTGACCACATCATCGTCTGCGATACGAGTTTTCTGAGCCTGAAAGCCAGGAATCTGCTCTGAGTTCAAGTGCAAATGAGTGCTCTTCAAGTGCGTATTGCGCCGTGTCTCCGTTCATGGGATATACTATCGGGGAGGCGAGTATTATGAAGGCGAGTGAAGGGAGCGAGTGACATGAAGGCCAGCCAAGGGAGCGAGGTTTTCTTCTTTTCATATAGTAGAAGCAGGGCTTTCCTCAGAGAGCTGAGAACCCTTTTCTCTAAAGTAGCAGATGTTGTCTCTACGGGTGATTCTGTGGCGGTGAAGCTTCATATGGGAGAGTACGGCGGCAGTGCTTACCTTCGCCCGCCGTTAGTGCGCCGAGTCTGTGATTTGGTTAAAGAAGCTGGAGCTAGACCGTTTGTCACTGATACCACTACTGTCTATCCTGGAAAGAGATTCACTGCCGGACAATATCTGACCACGGCAGCTTTCAATGGCTTCACCGAGGAATCGATGGGGGTGCCTATCATTATCGCTGATGGAGAGCAGGGCTATGACGGCGAGTGGGTGGACATCCCTACGCGGGTCCATGATTGTCGTCTAGACAAGATAAAGATAGCCAGGAAGATTTGGGATGCCGACTCTATGATAGTCCTTTCTCATGTGAAAGGACATCCTCTAGCCGGCCTTGGCGGCTCTATCAAGAATGTGGCTATGGGCTGCGTTACCAAGGAATCGAAGGCTGCTCAGCACAGGGCAAATCGCGGTCTCATCGACTTCTCTAAGTGCACGGGCTGTGGAGAATGCGTTGAAGCCTGCCTCTACGGAGCTCTGTCTCTACTTGAGGAAAGAATGGTGCGCGACGAAGAGAAATGCATGAGTTGTAATCGGTGCTTCTTTCTCTGCAAAGAGGGAGTTTTCAGCTTGCCTCCCCGGGCTAAGGAGAAGCTCTCAGTCAATCTCGCTCATTCTGCCGCCGGGGTGCTAAGCCGGTTTCACTCCAAGGTAGCTTTCATCAATTTCGTCCAGGATGTAACGCCATTGTGTGACTGTGTTGCGCCGTCGGGTCTGCCGGTAGTTCCCGATATTGGTATCCTCTCATCGACAGATGTTGTAGCTGTTGACAAGGCATCTCTGGACCTGATTGCTCAAAGCAAGCCCGTAGGGAGATATGCCCAGGTAAGCTCTCCTGATATTTTGGGCATGATAAACGATGTGGACAGCCTGTGTCAGATACGGGCTGCCCACAAGCTTGGCCTGGGCAGTATGGAGTACCAACTCACAGAGCAAAGATGACTATGCGAAATGACGGGGCAGGATTCAAGCGTGAACTCAAGGGGCGCATTTACAGATTTGGGCTGGATGTAACAGGATCTGATCCTTGATAGTTTACTTGTGATTATTGCAATGGTATGCGGAAAGGCATGGAAGATTTAGAGTTGGCCGGCTCTCTTCTCGAGGAAGAGAAATGGAATCTCGTCATAGTGAAGAATGGGCAAATCATCTTCAGTTCCAAAGAGCGCGGGGTAGCTCCTTTCTTTCGAGCTGTTCGGAGCATGGAGAAGGGCTTACATAATGCCGCCGCGGCTGACCGCATAGTCGGCTCAGCCATAGCCATGCTTTGCCTTCATGCCCGGGTAGCAGCTATATATGCTGGTACGGCGAGCCAGGGAGCAGTTGACATCCTGAGGAGACAAGGGGTGACCGTCAGCAGCAAGAATCTGGTTCCTTATATCTCTAACAAAGCCGGTACGGACTTGTGTCCGTTTGAGAAACTGGCACAGAATTCAGAAGACCCGGCTCAGTTGTTTTCCGCATTGGAAGCGATACTTGGAGGTTTTGAGAACGATGCTCGATAGACATTCCCACAGCAAATTCTGGCTTGCCATTGCTATTCTGGCAGTACTGGCTATTGTGTCTATTGTCACCGCGGCCCTGGTGTCAAGCGAACTGAATGGGACACAGGTACAATTGACGAACCTGGAAAGGGAACTAGCCACGACACAAGTTGAACTAGCAACTGGTGAAACTGAACTAAATGCGACAGAAGGGCTTGTCGAGTATCTTGAAGCCACGCTGTCTAACCTGCAGGTTAACTACGCCAGGCTGACCGCAGGATATGGTTATGTACTAAGAGACCCGACCTACCGGGAGATGAGCGATTTGCTGGCCAGGGACGAGACAAGCGAGCGCGAGTACATAGAGGAGGAGTACGCGTGTATTGATTTTGCTGCCGATGTCAAGGCAAATGCTGCAAAGGAGGGGATCCGCTGCGCTTATGTCATTATTGAGTATCGTGGAGGAGGCGGGCACGCCATTATTGCCTTTGATACTACCGATGCAGGAATGGTCTTCATCGAGCCGCAGTTCGATTGGGAGGTCGAGCTTGAGATCGGCAGGCCTTATTACCAGTGCGTAAAGCCTCCCCCCGGCCGTTATATGGCTACGCCCGACGATGATGATACGATAACGCGGTTCATTGTCATCTGGTAAAGGAGCACCGAGTTTGGTCTGGATCAATCAAGGAACCCAGGTATTGGCAGGGCGATGAAGTCAGGTTATTCCTCTAGAAGAAGAAGTCGGTATATAGTATCGCTCACACTTGTTCTCGCCTTCTTTCTGCTTTCGTTGGCCGGTTGTCCTCTGCCCAGCGGAGACAGCGCCCTTCGTCTCTGGGACGCGGGCCCCATAACGCTCGACCCGGCGATTGCTGCCGACTTCTCTTCTTACACCTATGTCGTGCATATCTTCTCCGGCCTGGTTCGCCTTGACCATGAGCTGAGGACAGTCCCCGATATCGCTGAGAGCTGGGAGAAAAGCCCTGACGGTAGAACGTATACCTTCTACCTGCGCCAGGGAGTGAGGTTCCATAGCGGCAGGGAAGTGAAGGCCGCCGACTTCAAATACTCCTGGGAGCGAGCCTGCCACCCGGATACTGGCTCTGGCACGGCGGCTACCTATCTGGGAGATATCATTGGCGCCGGCGATATGCTGGCGGGAAAGACGGGAGAGATCTCTGGGGTCGAAGTAATCGACGATTACACTCTTCGTGTTACCATTGATGCTCCCAGGGCTTATTTCCTGAGCAAGCTGGCTTATCCTACTGCCTTTGTCGTTGACAGAGCCAATGCGGAGTCCCGGACAGACTGGTGGCGCGAACCAGACGGGACGGGGCCGTTTAAGCTAAAGGAATGGCAGGCAGGCGAGTGGTTGATTTTGGAGCGTAACGAAACCTACTACGGCGATCAGGCCAAAGTGAAGCACGTCGTCTATTATCTTGCCGGTCCGCCTATGCCCATGTATGAACTGGGGTACATCGACGTCGTTCCAGTATACGGGGGTTATATTCACCGGGTGCGTGACGAGACCAGCCCGTTTTACGCGGAGTTAGCCGTAACCTCTGAGCTCAGCCTTTATTATGTTGGCTTCAATACCGCCGAACCTCCTTTCGACGACGTTAATGTTCGGCGGGCCTTTTCTCATGCTGTTGACAGAGAGCGCATCGCCAAACTGATATTGATCGACATGGTGAATGAAGCAAGGGGGGTTTTGCCGCCGGGTATGCCTGGCTATGACGAAGGTCTCGAGGGACTGGACTACGATGTGGAAAAGGCGAAAGAACTCATAGCTGCCTCACGGTATGGTGAAGCCTCGAACCTGCCTCCTATCACCTTGACTGTTTCCGGCTATGGCAATCACATTCCCGGCTACCTGGGCGCCATTATCGAGGAATGGCAGCAAAACCTCGGCGTGGAAGTCTCGGTCAGGCAACTGGAACCAGAGGATTTTGTCTACAACCTGAAGCAAGAGAAGGATGAGATGTTTGTACTGGGTTGGATAGCCGATTACCCGGACCCGCACAATTTCCTGGATATCCTCTTTCTTACCGGAAGCGAGAACAATGCCTTTGAATACAGCAACCCCGACCTGGATGCTTTGCTTTACGAGGCGGCCATAGAACAGGACGATACCGTCCGCCTGACTATGTACCGGCAGGCTGAGCAAATGGTGGTAGATGAGGCTCCTTGCCTCCCCCTGTGGCACGGCGCAAACTACATCCTGGTCAGGCCCTATGTTACAGGCTATGAGCTTGGTCTACTGGGTATTCCCAGCCTGAGCCAGGTGAAGGTTGATGGCTCGTAGGGGAGCGGCGCGCAAAACACGGGTCTACGCATTCCTTCCGCACTAGCAGCGGGATATCGTGTGAGACTAGAATCAGGGGTGTGGTTACGTTGGGGCAGGCTGCGGTGGTATAATGATAAGGGATGGAAAGGGAGGCTCTGCTCTATGAAACACTCCCCGGGGGCAGGGTGAGGTGCCATGTTTGCCAGTGGAGGTGCCTTGTTAATCCCGGTAAGCTTGGCGTCTGCCGTATGCGCATCAATCGGGATGGCACTCTGTATGCTATGAACTATGCTGAGGTATCCTCGATGGCGGGAGACCACATTGAGAAGAAACCTCTGTTTCATTTCTTTCCCGGGACTTTCGCCTTCTCTTTGGGCAGCTGGGGATGCAATTTCCACTGTAAAGGATGCCAGAACTGGGAGATCTCTTGTGCTGATATTCCGCCTCGTTCTCAGCAATTGCTCCCGGAGAGAGAGATAGAGCTGGCCAGGAGATACGATTGTCAGGGCATTGCCTGGACCTATAATGAGCCCGCCGTCTGGTTTGAATACACCCTGGATTCAGCCAGGCTGGCCAAGGAAAACAATCTATACACTGTCTATGTGACCAATGGCTATGCCACGCCTGAAGCTCTCGATATGATAGGGCCCTGGCTTGATGCCTGGAGGGTTGATGTCAAGGGCTTCAGTGACGGATTCTACCGCAAGTTGGCCGGAATCTCCCGGTGGCAGGGCATTCTGGAGGTAGCCAGGCGGGCAAAAGAGAAATGGGATATGCATGTCGAGGTGGTTACCAACATCGTTCCCGGGATGAATGACGATGAGGAGCAACTTCGGGGCATTGCCGGCTGGATTCGGGATGCACTGGGTGAGTTAACTCCCTGGCATGTGACTCGCTTCCACCCTCTGCATGAGTTCACTCATCTGTCGGCCACCCCGGTGTCCACGTTGGAAAGGGCGTACGGAATCGGGAAAGAGGCAGGGCTGAGATTCGTCTATCTGGGCAACGTGCCGGGGCACGAGTACGAGGACACTGTGTGCTATTCTTGTGGGAAGACGGTCGTCCGTCGCATTGGCTACGATACCCGTGTTGTGGGGCTGGACGGCTCGCAGTGCAAGTTCTGCGGGGCGGGGCTTAACTTCCGGATGCGATGAATGGCCCGATTGGATCGGGGCAACTATGGGTTATACGGGAACACAGGGGTTCTGAAAAGCAGCAAGAGTCTTAGAAGTGGCATGATAGACTTCAGCGTAAGTGTCAACCCTCGCCTCGATGCTATCCCGTCCAGGGAAAGGAAAAGGGTGAGGGATGTGAGGTGTGTATGATAGAAGGGGGACTTCATCCTGTTGTGAAACTGGCCAGAGAGGCTGTGGAAAGCTATGTGGGGAAGGGTGAAATCACCGAGCCGCGTGAGTTGACTCCGGAGATGAGAGAGCGGGCGGGGGTTTTTGTTTCCCTGCATAAGCACGGCGAGTTGAGAGGATGCATCGGTACATTCGAACCGATGACCGAGAATGTCGCCAAGGAGATAGTCGCCAATGCAATCAGCTCATCTACCAGAGACCCCCGCTTTCCCCCGGTAGCTGTGTCTGAGCTTGAGGACCTGGAGTACAGCGTCGATATTCTTACTGAGCCTGACCCGATCACGGATATCAGCCAGCTTGATCACAGGAAATATGGCGTCATCGTGGAAAGCGGTTTGAAAAGGGGACTCCTGCTGCCCGACCTGGAGGGGGTCGACAGCGTTGAAGAGCAAATTACCATCTGCCGGCTCAAAGCTGGAATATCAGTCAGCGAGTCGGTTAGGCTCTATCGCTTTCAGGTAGCAAGATTCAAGTGAAGGGGTCGAGACTACTTAGAAACTCGAATCGCCGTTGCGAGCCCCGATCTGTCGGGGCATGGCAATGGGGGGAGATTGCTTCGGCGAGTTCCCTCGCTTGTGCTCGGGATGCCTTGCCATGATACGGGGATTGATGAAACTGTCTCCTGCAATGGAACTCTGCGGTGTAGCCTAATGGAGAGGATGCCTCTTTTTGACGAGCCGGAGGAAAAGGACCTGCCTCGCAGTATGCCCCTGGCGGCAAGGATGCGATCGCAAACGTTTGATGAGTTTGTGGGGCAGGAGCATTTAGTTGCCGCCGGACGGGTGTTCCGTAAATGCATAGAGGCAGACCAGTTGCCCTCTATGATCTTCTGGGGACCACCGGGCAGCGGCAAGACGACTCTGGCTCATATTATCGCCAACATCACCAGGGCGCATTTCAGCTCTTTGAGTGCCGTGAGTGCCGGGGTCGCTGATTTGCGGCGGGTTATTGAGGAAGCGAAGAAGAGGCTGAAGCTATCAGAACAGAGGACAATTCTATTCATTGATGAGATCCACCGCTTCAACAAGGCGCAGCAGGATGCGATATTGCCTTTCGTGGAAAGCGGGACGGTGACTTTCATCGGGGCAACTACGGAAAACCCGTCCTTCGAAGTCATCGCTCCGCTTCTTTCTCGCTCCCGGGTCTTCCGGCTGAATCTACTGAGCGACGAGGAGATCAAGCTCATCGTGGAGCGAGCCATCAGGGATGGAGAAAGAGGACTGGGAAAGCTCGGGATTGGCGTAAGCGAGGAGGCTCTGAGCCATCTGGTGACCGCGTCCAGCGGGGATGCTCGCGTGGCATTGAACGCTCTGGAGATGGCGGCTTTTGCCGCCTTGCCTGACGGTAAAGGTTTGCGGTCGATTGACCTGTCGGCCGTTGAGCAGGCATTGCAGCACCGTGCCTTGCTTTATGATAAGAGCGGTGACCAGCATTATGATGTGATTTCGGCATTACATAAATCGCTACGCGGCTCGGATCCGGACGCCGCCTTGTACTGGCTGGGACGTATGCTTGAGGCCGGTGAAGATCCTCTCTACATCGCCCGCCGCCTCGTACGCTTTGCTTCCGAAGATGTTGGCGTTGCTGACCCTCAAGCACTGGTAATAGCAATAGCCGCTCAGCAAGCAGTGCACTTCGTGGGCGTACCGGAAGGCAACCTGGCTCTGGCGCAGGCAGTGGTCTATCTGGCCACCGCCGCCAAAAGCAACTCGTTATACCGGGCTTATTCCCAGGTGCGACGGGATATACAGGAGGGCAGAAACGAGCCCGTGCCGCTCCATTTACGCAACCCGGTAACCGACCTGATGCGCCGGACGGGATATGGGAAGGGCTATAAATACGCCCATGATTATCCCGATCATTTCGTCAGGCAGCAAAACCTGCCATCCTCCCTCCAGGGGAAGCGCTACTATGTTCCCAGTGACCAGGGCTATGAAAAGGAGATTGCCGCCAGGTTGAAGAAGTGGTGGCAGGGAGAGAAATGACGGGAGGAAGAGGTGCCGCTAATCGCAAGAACGAACACAGCATAGAGAGGGAATCCCTCGCGGTGTGTTATAATGCTGGGGCAGTCCAGGAGGGCTTCCGGACCGGAAGTGTGTATTGACGGAGGTGCGCGTTGCCTAGATTCCGCCTGACTCCCAGGGACATGGGATTTTACGACCTGTTTGAACAGGCTACGAGCAATCTGGTTGCTGCCGCAGAAAAGCTGGTTGACCTCTTTGAGAACTACGAAGATGTTGAGGCGAAAGCCAAGCAAATCAAGGATTTGGAGCACCAGGGCGATAACATAACCCACGAGATAATAAAGAGGGTGCATCGCACCTTTGTCACTCCTATCGACAGAGAGGATATTACTCTCCTGGCCCATAGCCTGGATGATGTAATGGACTTCATGGAGGCTGCGAGCAGAACAACCTTCCTTTACCGTATCGACCAGCCCACGGAACGAGCCCGGCAGCTAGCTCGGATCGTAGCCAGGATAACCCGCAAGTTGAACGAAGCAATGCCTCGTCTGCGCCACGGTGATCAGTACGCGTGGATTCTCAAACAGTGTGTGCAGATCAACAGCCTGGAAAATGAGGCTGACGACGTACACCACGCTGCCCTGGCTGAGTTGTTCGACGTTTGCCATATCAACCCCTGCGACGTAATCAAATGGCGCGAAATCTATGACCACCTCGAAAGTGCCACCGACCGGGGCGAAGACGTCGCCGATGTCCTTGAGGGTATAGTATTGAAGCATGCCTGAGCTCGCTCTGCTGGTTCTGGTGGTTGCGGCAGCCATGGGCTTTGGGGTGGTTAATGGTTTCAATGATGCTGCCAATAGTGTTGCTGCTTCGATTGGCTCTCGGGCTCTTTCGCCTGCACGCGCCATAATACTGGCTGCCTTCTTCACCTTCGCTGGCGCCGCTACCGGCCTGGAGGTTGCCAAAACTATCGGCAAGGGAATCCTGCTCCCTGAGGCGATTCTTTATCAGACATTGTTCGCCAGTCTAGCTGCGGTTATAGTCTGGGTTGCCATAGCTACTCGTTATGGTCTGCCGGTAAGCTCGACTCACAGCCTGGTCGCCGCGCTCGCAGGAGCCGGCATGGCGGTGGCAGGGGGCACAGATGCAGTGCAGTGGCAGATCATGCGACCGGTGCTGACGTCGGTGATCGCTACCCCTGTCCTTGGTTTCGTCGGTGGCTTTGCCCTGGTGGTTGCCCTGCTCTGGGCGTTTCGGCGAAGCGCTCCGGCGAGGTTCAGGGTTATCTTCAGCCGTTTACAGTGGCTTACCACCGCTTTTCTGGCCTATAGTCTGGGCAAGAACAACGGCCAGATGCCCATCGGTATCATTGCCATGGCACTGGTGATTTTCTATCACCGGACTGGCCAGTTCGGGCAGGCCGCCGCCGTGTGGGACGAGATTGCGATTGGTGGTAGTTTGTGGTGGGTCATAGTCATCTCCTCATTGTCTATTAGCTTAGGCACTGCTGTCGGTGGCTGGCGGGTGATCAGAACAGTGGGATTCAGGATTACCGCCCTGCAACCGATCCACGGTTTTGCCACCGATTTCTCAGCAGCGACCGTCATTGAGATATCCTCACGCCTGGGGATTCCCGTAAGCAGCACTCATTGCGCCACGGCAGCTGTAATGGGGGTGGGTGCCACGAGGCGCCTCTCTGCAGTGAGGTGGGGTGTAACCAAGAATATTGTGTTGGCCTGGATTCTGACCTTCCCGGTCTGCGGTGCTCTCGGTTGGGTGATAGCATCGCTCCTGCATGCCGCCCTCTGAAGCGACAAAACTCCTTTGTCCATTTAGAACACTTGTGCTATCATGGCGTCGTGAAGCTACTGGCGGCCGCTCTTCAGAGGCAGGATTACGAACTGGCGGCCCATGTCCTTGTCTACGGCCTGGTCAAGACGCGCGTGCAATACGGCAGAAACCGGTACGAGAGAAGTCCCGCCGTCCTGCCGGCTGCCCATAGCCCACATGTCGGAAACCCTGCGAATTCATGCCGATCCAGGAACCGTTATGACACCAGAAGGAAAAAGCAAGCAAAGAAGTAGTCCCCGGGCGTTCTATTGCCGGGCTCTGGATGAGGCGGAACAGGTTGAACTGGAGGAGGCCTCTTATGTCGAGGGAATTGACGAGGAGATTGCCCTTCTCAGGTTGAAGCTCAGGCAACTTCTGGAAGAACAGCCGGAGCGGATCGACCTGCACTTCGAGGCGGCCAATGTCATAGCCCGGCTGGTGAGAACACGATACCAGATTACGAGAGAGCAGAAGAAATCCCTGAAGGAAGCCGTTCAGAAGGTCCTGACCGAGGTTGCCCTGCCCCTGGGGGTCGGGGTGGGCATAAAGATAGCCAGTAAATAGGCCTTCATCGATAAGCTCATAACCAGCCGAAAAGAACACAGGTCCTATTAGAGGTGTTCTGTTCTGTGGCAAGATAGGGTGTGATTCTGAGCCCTTTACTTCTTTGTCATTCTGAGGGAGCCCCGATGAATCGGGGCGACCGAAGAATCTAAGAAAAAGCTAAGGTAATGAAGCAGTACTACGTTTATATCATGACCAATAGCTCTAGAACCCTTTACACAGGTGTAACCGATGATCTAGTCCGGCGTGCATATGAACACAGAAATAAGCTCATTGAGGGATTTACTCAGAATGACAAGGAGGAGTACGAGAGCTATGAAACTACGACCTTACCAGCTGC
>SOJB01000004.1 GCA_004376695.1 Dehalococcoidia bacterium
TCTTGATAGTGCTGGACATACTGCTTATCGGCGCATTGGCGCTAGTTCTCAGAAGAGCCAGATGGCTAGCGGCGCTGGGTTAGAGGGTTAAGGTCATAGCAGGCGTATCTAAGATAACAGCGGGATTGCGAAATAGTCAGGAATGCCCAATGATTGGGAAGAGGTCGAACCTGTGTGATACTGGTCATACATTGATAACGGAAAGGCCGGGTAACCCAGAGTATGGACTACCCGGCCTTCGGTGTCGCTAAGAGCGAAGCAGCATTACCTGCTCAGTTTCATCTTAGTGTAGCAATCGCTACAATATACGGGTCTCTCTTCGCGCGGCTCAAACGGTACTTCGGTGTCCGTGCCACATTCGGCGCATATCGCCGGGAACATCTGGCGCGGGGAACCGTAGCCATTACCTGCGTAACGCTCTGATTTCCTGGCTCGGCGGCATTCAGGGCAGCGTTTGGGTTCGTTCTGCAAACCACGAGACGAGTAGAACTCTTGCTCGCCAGCAGTAAAGGCGAAATCTTGCCCGCAATCGGAACACCGGAGCGACTTGTCCTCAAAACTCATTGGATGACCTCCTTTCTTCTAAATAGTTGGTTGCTGTTCTGGTCATCCAAATGCTTGAGCGAATTTCAGTGAGTCGAAACTGATTAACCAAGTATGTTGATAACCGAGACTAAGAACCACCGCGTATCTTATACACCAGCGGTGTTTCCCCTGTCAAGTCTTGAACGGAAAAAGGGGGAATTTGTAACATCTATTGTTTCGGCCGACTGCGCGCCCGCCACTTGCTTGTACTGAGCTCCGCCATATATACTATCCATCTCGATAATAAGGCGGACCTAACCAGCGACGGAGTCAGGAGTGGTTGGTCTGACCAGTGACTAGATAGGAGGCGCCAATGTCTGATGTGATAGCTAAGGTAATCTCCCAGAGAGGGACTTGCGTGGCTGGACACAAGGCTGGTGATGAATTTGTCATCGGGGAACAGACTCCGGCCAATCTTTGCTCATGGGCCTTTTACTCCCTTTTCCCCTTTGTCCAGGTGCTGCGATTTGGCGGTTCGTTTCCCTGGGAGCAAGACCGAGACAAAGCTACCGTTGCCTGTCCTGATGCGGCCAACCCGGTAGTATTTGAATTAAGGCGCAGCTGACCTCAATGATATAAGGGCGAACCTGGCTTACAGTCGGCTGAAAAGCTCAGCCTGCACATTCCATCTTGGTGCGCCACGCATAGCGTTCTGGGCTTCTGCCAGTAGGGCTGCGCAGTCCCGACGCGTGTCAGCAATCCTTCTGAAGCGCCTTCTGTGGCAAGACAGTTATGACAATGCTCTAGCCTGCGAACGCTGGGTTGATCCCCGCGCTCTGTTGTTACCAGCTCCCTATGGCGCAACCGTCTTTGCGGGGGTCTGAACCGGCTATGAGCGCCCTGGTTGACGGGTGCACCATGATGGCCTGTCCTCCACCGAACTGCTGACAGTAGGGGTCATCCAGTTCAATGACATGGTGTCCTTTGCCGGCCAGTTCTTGAAGAACATGAGGAGGGATGTCGGGCTCAAAGGCACATTCATTGCCTTGAATATACCTGAACCGGGGGGCATCAAGGGCTGTCTGCACACCCATGCCGAAGTCAACGATGTTCAGAAGCACCTGAACATGTCCCTGGGGCTGCATAAAGCCGCCCATGACACCGAAGGTGAGAAACAGGTCACCATCGCGCAAAACCATGGCGGGAATTATGGTGTGATACGGTCTCTTATGAGGCTCAATGCAGTTAGGATGGCCGGCTTCAAAGGCAAACAGGCTGCCGCGGTTCTGCAGGCAGATACCGGTATCGGGTACGACAATGCCGGAGCCAAACGGCTGGTAAAGGCTACTGATGAAAGACACGCTGTTGCCGTCTTTGTCAGTCACCGCCAGGTAAACCGTATCTTCCTCGGTATTCAAGACGCCTGCCTCCGCCGCACGCCCTGGCCTACCCCTCTTTATGACGCCCCTCCTTCGCTCTGCGTAGGACCTGGAGAGCAACCTCTCCAAAGGAAGGTCAGCAAAATCCGGGTCGGCCACATATCGGCTGCCGTCGGCAAAAGCCAGCTTCAAAGCCTCTATCAAGAGGTGTAAGTAGTCAGAAGAGTTATGCCGTAGAGATTGTAGATCATAGCCCTCCAGTATATTGAGGGCCAGCAGCACGATGAGTCCCTGACTGTTGGGCGGACATTCGTAGACATCGTAGCCATGGTAACCAGTGCTTATGGGTTTTACCCATGTAGAAGTATGATCGCCCAGGTCTTGCATGGTAATCAACCCGCCGTTGTCATTAGAACAGGCCACTATAGCTTCAGCGATTTCTCCGTTGTAGAAGACATCGCGTCCGCCCTCGGCAATCTTGCGAAAGGTCCTGGCCAGGTCTGGCTGCACGATGAGGTCGCCCGCCTCCGGTGCCTGCCCGGCCGGCAGATAGGTACGCGCAGCACTGGCATTGAGCTGCAGCTTGGCGCTGTTCTTTTTCCAGGTGTGTGCAATGATCTCCGTGAGCGGAAACCCCTGCTCAGCCAACTGGATGGCCGGCACCAATACCTGAGCCAGGCTCATAGTGCCGTAATTGTCCAGCATCGAACACCACCCGTCCAGGGTGCCAGGGATTGTCACCGTATGGATGCCTGTAGCGGGCATTTCCCGGTAACCGAAGCTTCGAAGGGTATCCAAACTGGTGGCATAGGGAGCGCGGCCACTGGCATTCAATGCCTTGAGTTGCTTGCTTCCGCTCAGGTATATCAGCGCAAAGGCATCTCCCCCCAGACCGGTCGCCATGGGCTCCACCACGTTCAAGGCAGCAGCGGTGGCGATGGCAGCATCGACGGCATTGCCTCCCT
>SOJB01000008.1 GCA_004376695.1 Dehalococcoidia bacterium
GGCGAGCCGAAGCACCCAGGGGTGAAGTCATACATTATGTTCGTCTGGAGGCTGGGAGGGAAACGCTGACTAACTGGAGGATAAGGGCACCGACATACGTGAATCTTATGTGCGTTCCCCTGATATTGAATGGCGGGCAAATTGCCGATGTCCCTATAGCTTTTGCTTCTATTGACCCCTGTCTATCATGTACTAATCGGACGGTTATCACCGACCGAGCCTTGGGTGAAAGGTCGGTAATGGACTACGAGGAAATGCATCGCCTCTCAATTCAGAAGACCAGAGAATTACAGAGATGAGAGCATGAATGTGATTGTAACCATAGTTATCTTCATCTGTGTCGTGGTTCTCAGCACTATCTTTAGTATGCTGTACCGAGGCATAGACCGTAAGCTGGTGGCTCGCATGCAGGGGAGAGTAGGTCCCCCCATAATCCAGCCTTTTCGCGACGTGCAAAAGCTGCTTATGAAAGAGAACATCGTACCTGACGGTGCTGTCTCCTGGCTCTTCACAGCAGCTCCATTTGTGTGTCTGATAGCTTCGGCTTTGCTGCTGCTGTACATACCCCTCTTTGGGCAGAAAGCGCTTTTGGGCGGATTTGGTGGTGCGATATTGGTAATATACCTGTTGATACTACCATCGCTTGCTTATGTCTTAGGCGGTTTTGCTTCGAGCTCACCGTATGCCACTGTGGGGGCACAGCGGGAGATGGTCATCATGATGAGCTATGAACTCCCTCTGGCAGTCGCTGTTGTCACCCTCGCGTGGCGCATCGGCCATGCCGCCGTGGGCAATCCATTTATGTTTTCTACGATTGCCCAGTATCCTATATGGAATTCGGTTGGCCCACTTGGCGTAATCGGCTCGCTGGTCCTGTTATTTACCCTCCTGGTGGTTACCCCCGGTGAAGCTGCCAAGGTGCCATTTGATATAGCCGAGGCTGAAACTGAAATCGCTGGCGGATTACTGGTTGAATATTCGGGCAGAAACCTGTGTTTGTTCTACCTCGCTGACATAGTAAAGGCTTTTGCCATGGGGTCATTAGTAGTGGCTCTATTCTTCCCATATAACCTCTCTCCTGTGATCGGAATCGGTACGCCGGTCGTGGCTGGCATAGTGGATGGTCTATTCTTTCTGATCAAGGTCTTTGCCGTGATGTTCATCAGTATATCGGTGATACGCGCGGGAATGGCACGGTTTAAGATAAGCCAGGCAAGCTGGGTCTACATAATAGCCATGACCCTCATCAGTCTCGTCGGGCTGATACTGATATCACTAGATTTGATGGTGTCATGAAATGTTTGAAGCGGCAAGAACGATATTAAAGCAGCTCTTTCTGAAGCCGGCGACGAATGTCTTTCCGGCCAAGTATGCCCCGGCGTCAACGCTGTCCTTCCTGGATAAGGTGAGCAGGCAGGAAGTGAAGCTGCATCCGCCGGTCACCGTACCGCCCGGGTTCCGCGGCAAAATCGCCTACGACCGTGAAAACTGCACCGGCTGCCAGCAGTGCTACAAGATATGCCCCACACAGGCCATTGAGTGGCTGCCTGAAGAGAAAAAGATCAAGGTGTTCATCTCACGCTGTTGCTTCTGTGCCCAGTGTGTTGACGTTTGTCCGGTGAATACACTGGTCATGACGGAGGAATTTCTTCTAGCCAGCTACGACAAGTACGCCGACGAGCTGGTAATCGTTGACAGCGGCGAGTTACCGGACTCGAAGAAACGAAAGAAACCAGGTGCCGAAGCCGCAGAGAAACCGACCGAACAGAGCTAGCTCCTTCACTCCAGCAGCGGGATTTCTCCTATCCGTCCTTCTAGAATAACTGCAGCCAGTCTATTCACACTTCTGCGCACCGCCTCTGAAATGCGACTGCCGGTTTGCGCTTCCCTAGGCTGCATCCCGATCAGCAGAACACTCCCGCAAAATTCCTTTACATAAGATATGAATACGGAGAGGGGCATGTGGTGTGTGGAAAAGGAGAGGATGCTGATTTTCTCTGGCGCAATCATGCGCAGAGCACCCGGCGCTAAACCCATATCTGCAGCATCCACCAGTATCAACAGGTCTGGCCGGTGCTGGCGGATAACGGAGGTATAGCTTTCCGGGGCAGAGCCGGCGTCTATGACCATCATCTCATCGGTGAGTAAGGCCTTGGCTTTGTGCCCCCTCCGGTTGATTATATCCACCACACAGCTGCCTGCGGCGTCATCGCCACCCAGCCGGTTGCCAATGCCAAGGACTATCGTACCGCTCATCCGTTGTCCCTAGTTGATTTTCCGAGGTGGTACCTGCAGGTCATCGCTCAATCTTGCTCTTGTGAGTATTCTACTCCCAGTTCACACCCTTAAGCAATAAGACGACAACTGGAGGCTGTGAGTTCCCAACACGACCCCGATTCTCATCTTGCTCTGCTAGAACAACTACTCGCTTAGTAGAACCGACCTTGTGCAGTCTCTTCAAAGCCAAAGCCTCTGGAGTCTCACGAAGAATGATTGCTACATGACTTCTCGTCGCCAAGAAACGTCCTCTGTCCGACCAGAATAGCTGAGAGGATCAGGGATATACTGGCAGAGCCGAGCCGCGGAGTCAGAGAACACATATCCCAGACTACGGGCGTTTCAGTATGAGAAGAGCGACCGGGATGAGTCACAGCCAGAGCAGCTAGGCTGTGAAATGAGCTGTTCTGCCAAACCGGAGGAGGTACCTGCCTCTCGGTGGCTCGATAGTGTGGCAGGTGATACAATATTCACCATAACCCGGAGTTCCGAGAAAACCAGACTGTTGTATGCAGATGATAAGAACTGCCTTTTCTCGTTTTCATGCCCAGGTGACACCCCGTGGAAGGGGAATGATGGTT
>SOJB01000055.1 GCA_004376695.1 Dehalococcoidia bacterium
GCGTGATAAATCGCGTAGGGCAGGAACTCGCTGAGGATGAAAAATGGGGTAAAGTGATTAAAAGTCCTCCCCAGGTGCTGAGGGTTAATAATCTGGGCGAGTCCGGAATAGATATCAAGATTTTGGGCGATGTTAAACCTATAGAGCAGTGGGGAGTGATGGGGGAGTTGAGGCTCCGCCTCAAGAAGGCCTTTGATGCCGAGGGCATAGAAATACCATGGCCTCACACCAAAGTATATTTCGGCAATGCCCTGCCAGATTCTCCTGGGAAGAAGGATTAGCCGGGAAAGCTCGGACAGGGGCACAGACAGGTCAACCGTCGCATTACGGCTGTGTACTGCTCCTCGCAAGGAACCCCCGCAGACAGGAGTTGACAAGGGTTAATCGTCGATTTATAATGGATGATACCTAGTATGGCGATGTAGTTGTTGGAAAGATAAGGGTTGCCGCAGAGCCAATGAATGCCAAGGGACAATGGACGGCAAAGGAGGTCCCGAAGGTAATTCGAGGATAGTGCTGTATGGATAAACCGGACAGACTGCGTCGCCTGGAAGATCTGGCTCGAGCAATCGCCTATCGTCAGGCGTTGATCAGGCATGAGTACTGGCCCCGCACCAAGCTTGAGGAGCTGCAACAGCGCCGGTTAGCAGAACTACTTGATTGGGCAACTCGGCGGTCTCCCCTTTACCGCCAGCTACGCGACACGCACCGGATAAGTCAACCCTATAGTCTGCAGGATTTTCCCATCATTGACAAGAAGACCTACATGGAACACTTCGACGAAATCGTCACGGACCCCCGGTTGCGCATCGCCCGACTACAGGAACACATGGCCAATGTTTCTGGGGACGAGTACTACCTGGGCCAGTATCGTGTGCTTACTACGGCGGGGAGCTCCGGGCAAAAGACGGTGATAGTGTTCAATCGAAAGGAGTGGAGCATCCAGGAGGCGGCAAGCATGCGGATCGCAAGCATGATGGGAGTACTTCCCTTCTCGAGAAGACGGCCCAAGATCGTGACCATCGGTTCTCCCAGTCCTCTGCACGATAGCTATCGTCTCCCCTTGAGCATGGATATCGGCCTTTATCGTTATGACGTGCTACCGGCTACTGCTCCTATCGAAGAACTGGTCCAGCGGTTGAATCTCCTGCAGCCCTACATTCTTCGGGGGTTTCCATCCATGCTCGGGCTGCTTGTGGCAGAACAGCTTCAAGGGCGCTTACATATCAGTCCCTGTATTGTGGCCGGTGGTGGAGAACCGCTGACCGGCGAACTGAGAAAGCAACTCCATGCTGTGTGGGGAAGTTCTGTCTTTGACATCTATGGCACTCAGGAGGGGCTCCGCGCCATGGAGTGCAATCTGGACCAGGGGATGCATATCTTCGAAGACCTGGGTATCGTTGAGGTCGTAGATGAAGACAACTGCCCTGTGCCGGACGGGACTCTGGGACACAAGATCCTGTTCACCAGTCTCATCAGCTTCACTCAGCCCGTTATCCGCTACGAAATATCTGATATGATGGTACTGGCTCCGGAGCCGTGTCCGTGTGGCCAGCCATTCCGACGTATTATTGCCATCAACGGGAGAAATGACGATGTTATCTACCTGGAAGGGCTGGCAGGGAAGGAGGTTGCCGTTCATCCTGTCCATTTCTGGAACGTTCTGGAGAGCTTCGAGGCTATACGGCAGTATCAGGTGGTCCATGAACCTGATGGCCTCTGCCTGCGACTGGTGTTTGCCGAAGGGAATGGACACATAGCTGCTAGCGTTAGGGAACAGCTGGCACAGAAACTGCAGGCGCTGGGCGTTACGTGCCCTTCCATCAGTGTCGAGCTGGTGACCGCGCTGGAAGACCGCTCGCGTAACATGGGGAAGTGGAAGAACATCGTCTCCAACGTAGACCGGTCAATGCCTGTAGGCGCCAACCATTAGGGGCCTGGTTGACGGGCATGGAAGCGAACTGTGCCTGTTGATGACGCGTCGTTCCGGGTTCAAGAGATGAGTTACGAAGAAGGTACATGATATATGCTTTATTGAGAGCCATCGTACGGCCCCTATTACCCATTATAGACAGGATCTACACGATAGCCATCGGCGTCAAGTCCCTCGAGGCAAGCAGCAGCCTGATCTGTGTTGAGCTAAGACGCTACAAGGACCGTACCGTTAAGCTGTCGGACGGCTGTGAGGTCAGGCGTGGTGACCGTGTCATCAAACTGCATTTGGGTAATGCCTGGATTACTGAGAAACGGCAATCAAGCCCGGGACCTAGAACGACAGACTGGCCGCGAGGACTCATGCACTACTTCAAGGAGAGCTTTCGGCTCCTTGCCACACAGATAGCCAACGGCAAGTATGGCGACGTCGTTGCCGTGTACGGCTGGACGGTCCTTCATGCTCCCTGCAGGCGACTTGGATTCCAGGTGATTGACTTGCCAAACACTCTGAGGACGAAGCTGGCGTGGTTCTACATCACAAGTCTGATGCGGTTCTATCACATCCGAGGACAGGAGAGGTATAAACGCTCTCGTGAATCCTTGAAGGTCAAGGCGATATGGCTCTCCCGAGCCGAGTTCTTGAGATTATACCGCTCCTGCTAATTGGCCTGTCTACACCTGTTCTTGCTTCATCACTCTGCCGATGGCATCGTGTGACGTGTATGCTCCCGGTCAGCTCGAGGCCCACTCGAGCCTTCAGTTATAGCCAGTTGCATCATCTCGTGCAGAATCCCTCCCCCTACGGTAACTCCTAATCCAGTCCTTGAATTGCGAAATCAGG
>SOJB01000126.1 GCA_004376695.1 Dehalococcoidia bacterium
CGAGGCGGCATATGAAATGCCGCCCTACGGAAACCCGAGGTCGAGGCTGAAGCAGAAAAGAAGTAGTCGTAGCATTTAAGCATTTGGATTTGTTCGCGTCGTTGCGAGCCCCGATGCAATCGGGGCGTGGCAATCTCCAGCCTCCCGGCCGAGATTGCTTCGTCGTCCCGACTTGTCGGAACTCCTCGCAACGACAAGGGGCGAAGTGCGTCGCAATGACGGGGGGAAGTGCCTCGCAATGACAAAGCTAGGGAGTCCGGCAGACCGGGTGGTTCAGCGCTCTCCCGCCATCCTTGCCAGCAGAGAGACTGCTTCGCCTGGAGAACCGAGGCTGAATCTGGCTGCCGAGGCGCCAAAGCCGATCTTTATAGACCAGGCTGGAGGAGGGAGGACCTGGAAAGTATCTTCGTCGGTCCAGTCATCGCCTATTGCCAGTATGAAGTCCCAGTCCTGTCCGGAAATCCATCTCAGAGCTGCGCGCCCCTTGTTTATGCCCGCATTCTTTACCTCCACTACCTGGCTTCCTTCCAGGACCTGAAGGTTCAGATTGGCAGTTGTATTTGAGAGACTATTTATCAGCTCCCGAGCGCGGAGCTCACCCAGTTTTGGGTTGGCTCTTCTGTAATGCCAGACCAGGGAGAACTCCTTTTCTTCGATGAAGGAGCCGGGGGTCCTATCCACCCACGACTCAAGTATGGGATACACCTCGTTCTTCCATTCGCTGGCCAGGGTCTCTATTGTCTCCCATTCTCCGCCCCGTTTCCTGGTCCACGCGCCATGTTCAGCCACCAGTCCCACACCGAGATCGCCAAACCATTTGTCCAGCGTTTCCTTGTCGCGTCCGCTTATGAGCACCACCTCGTTTGCGGGTCGCTTAGTCAGCCTCTCAAGCAATCGTAAGAGGTCGGCTCCCGGCATTGCGTCCGCGGGCTTGGGCGAAAAAGGGACGAGGGTGCCGTCGTAGTCGAGCAGGAGTAAAGCCCCGGTGCTCTTCTGGAAGTCACCGGCCAGTCTCCTCTGCATTTCATCGGTCAATACCTTTTCTGCCATCTGCCGTTGAAGCTCCTTGGTGTAGAGCAGCTTATCCATAAACTCATCTGCCCATCGCACCACGTCGTAACGGCGCAGGCGTTTCTGCATTACGCGGTTGCGTTCTATCTGCTCTTGTTCCGGCATTTCCAGGGCTCTGGCCAGCGCCTGAACAATCTCTTCCCGGTTATTGGCATTTATGATGATTGCCTCACCTAGCTCTTGGGCAGCGCCGGCAGTCTCACTGAGTATCAACACCCCTTTCTCGTCTATCCTGGCGGCGACGTATTCTTTGGCCACGAGATTCATTCCGTCTCTGAGAGGGGTGACCAGGGCGACATCGGCCAGGCTGTAAAGGGCGGTGAGGGAGTGGAAGGGTAGGGAGCGGTACAGGTACCAGACCGGCATCCAGCCTATAGTCCCGTGCTTTCCGTTGATCTCGCCTACAAGTCCATCCACCTGTTTCTTCAACTGCATGTACTGTTCCACTCTTATGCGTGATGGGACTACCAGCAGAACAAGAATCACCCTCCGCTTGAGGCTCGGGTTCCTGTCCAGAAGGGCACTGAAGGCTTCCAGTCGCTGAGGGATGCCCTTAGTGTAGTCCAGGCGGTCCACCGAGAGAATCACCCGACAATCCCCCAGTTTTCGGCGAAATCTCTTTCTCTCTGCCTGTGCTCTTGGGTCCCGGTCAACGCTGGAGTATCGCTCATAGTTAATGCCCATGGGAAAGGCATCCGTCCTCACTATCCGATCGGCCACCGTGATCTGCCCCATAGCCGCCTCATGACCCAATAAGCGGTGCACGCTCTCCAGGAAGTGCCCGGCGTAGTCATAGGTGTGAAAACCTACCAGGTCTGCGCCTACAAGCCCTTCCAGAATCTGGTTACGCCAGGGCAGGAGGCGAAATATCTCGAAGGAGGGGAAGGGAATGTGGAGGAAAAACCCCACAGTTGCTTTGGGCATCCGCTCTCTCAGCAGTTTGGGGAGGAGCATGAGGTGATAATCGTGTACCCAGATCATATCGTCAGGCTTGGCAACGCCAGCCACTACGTTGGCGAAAGCTATGTTGACTCGCTCATAAGCCTGCCAGAAATGTTCGTCATACTCCGTGTACAGGGGGAAGTGGTGAAAAAGGGGCCAGATGGTCCTGTTGCAGAGACCGTTGTAGTGGGCTTCGACATCTTGCTGTGAGATAGAGACCGGGTGGCAGTTCTCAGACAGCAATTTGGCCAGGATGTCTTTCTCGCGCTTCATTTTCTTCCGGCCTATGCCTGGCCAGCCTATCCAGACACTATTCAGGGACTTGTACCACGAGCTCAGACCTGTGGCCAGGCCACCGACACTGGGCTCAATCTGCAGTTCTCCTTTTCTCTCCTGTACAGTGAAAGGTAACCTGTTCGAGACAATCAGCATTCTATCCATGATTTCCTACTCCAATTCCACCTGGCAATCATCGCCTATGAACAGCTTTATCTTCTCCGGGGTTCTCCCCTGTCCTGCTAGCTTCGTATTCCTGCCGATGACACTGTCAGCCAGGTGGTTGATTCTCGAAATGCGGCAGTCTTCCAGTATCACCGAACGCTCGAGGGACGAATCCTCGACCACCGTCCCGGCTCTGATATTGGTGAAAGGTCTGATAGAGGAATTCCTTATCACGCAATTTGCCGCGATGAGCAGCGGACCTTGCAGAAGGCTGTTTTCTACTTTCGTTCCCTCTTCGATCTGGACTCTGCCCACGATGCGGCTTTGCGCATCCACTTCCCCTTCAACATTCGGCTTCAGGAGGGCATCGAGAACAACATGGTTGGCCTCGATGAGCCCATCATTGCTGGCGATGTCAAGCCACCAACCCCGGAGAAGGTGGCTTCTGATCTCCTTGCCCGTCTCCAGAAGCTCCTGGATGGCATCGGTTATCTCCAGCTCGCCACGCCAGGAAGGTGTTATCCGCGCTATAGCTTTGTGTATCTCGGGGGTGAAGAGGTAAACGCCGACTATGGCCAGGTTGCTCTTGGGTGTCCTGGGCTTTTCGACCAGATGTACCACTTTCCCTGAAGAGTCGAGCTCAGCCACGCCAAAAGCCCTGGGATCGGGCACCTCCCTGAGGAGTATCCTGGCATCGGAGCTGGAAGCGCGGAACTCGGCCAGGAAATCCTTGACGCCCTCCTGGATGAGGTTGTCACCCAGGAGCATGAGAAAAGGTGACTCGCCCAGGAAGCCCTGGGCTGCCTTGACAGCGTGCGCCAGTCCCAGGGGTTGGGGCTGGACAATGAAGGTAACCCCCCCTCCCCACTGTGAGCCAGTGCCTATGGCTTCCTCTATGTAAGGACCCGAGTCCGGAGACACAACGATGCCGATATCTTTGATACCGGCTTCTGCTATGTAGTCAAGCACATGAAACAAAATGGGCTTATCGGCCACTGGCAGGAGGTGCTTGGGGATGGTGTTAGTTAGCGGCTTAAGCCTTGTGCCCTTGCCGGCAGCCAGGACTAGAGCTTTCACCCAGCCACCCCATTACCGCGCCTGTTGATTTGCCCGCCCGTCTTCCCGACCATAACTTACCTCTGAAGATTCCGTTTGTGGGTCGATCCAGATTTGATTCTCGTTCAAAGCGGGGGCCCAGCAATGTCCTTTCGCTCTGCCCTAGTCACTCGGAACAGCCGACCCGGCGAGGTATTGCTTGACGAAGTCTATCGCATCTATAGATGTAGGGTCAACTTCGTTCAGCATGGCCAGATAGAAACTGGAGTAATCGCCCAGGAGCACCAGCCCCATCACCTGAGCCAGGGCGCTTTCTCCTCTGGCTTCGACAAATTCATAAGGGATTCCGGCCTTGGTCAACAGCTCAGCGGTAGCCTCGTAGCGGTGCAGGCTACGCGATGAGAAGGAAAGCGAGCGAAGCATGAGCACGAATATCCTCTCCTTCGCTTCCCGCGGGAACTCGTAGCC
Organism: Dehalococcoidia bacterium; assembly: GCA_004376695.1. Classification (GTDB taxonomy): domain Bacteria; phylum Chloroflexota; class Dehalococcoidia; order GIF9; family AB-539-J10; genus RBG-13-51-36. The sequence goes on from SOJB01000126.1 coordinate 3,979, forward strand.
GGCTACGGCATTATGATTGAGTTCAGGGAAGCTTTCAAAGAAGGCCCAGGACTTGCTGTTCTCGTTGAATTGCTCTTTCCATCGCGAGGCCACTTCTGAGAGCGTCTCCGCCCCATAGATGACGGGTACACGCTCCCGCAGCCTGGCTGCCAGTTGCTTTGCCGGATTGGAAGCAAGGGGTCTGGTCTCAGTGAAGTCCCTTGACAGCTCCTTGAGAAGGTCCACCGCCTCCTCCAAGTCTGCGGACTTGTCTTCGAGCAGACCGAGCTTGTGAAAAATGCCCACCAGGGGAACAAAGCTGTGAGGGAAGGCAGCTCTGGGAGGGGCCCGGTAGTCCACCGTGAAGACAGGGATGCCTTCGTTGTCGGCCAAATGCTTAAGCTTGCCGCCAGACGTGATGACCAGCTTTTTAGCCTGTGTCTTCAGCGATGCGCTGAATGCAGAGAGCGTCTCCTCGGTGTTCCCCGAATAGCTTGAGGCGATGAGCAGGGTACTCCCGTCCACAAATGCCGGCAGACCGTAGTCCCGGTGCACCCAGACAGGCACTTCGCTTTCAGCCAGGGCCAGGCGGCGCACAATATCAGCGCCGATGGCAGACCCGCCCATCCCCAGGATAACGACGTTGGATATCTCGGTATACTCGCGGGGAAGATCAAAGCTCAGCACCTTTTCCCAGGCCTTCTGGCACTGCTCGGGAAAGGCGTGCAGATGATTGAGCATTCCCGACTTATCGAATTCGCGGTAAATGGAGGGATTATCTAAGTCAACCATGGTTGGCCCTCGATAGCTTGCTACCTGTGCCCTAATTGGCTGAGCTATGGCTCCTTGCTGAGAAGGATACTCCAATTCGACTATTCAGGCAACCATGGGTCGAGTCAGCGAGGAACACAGGGGGGAATCGTTTGCAGCGCGCGCTGTTCGGGCGAGCTGGTGTGCCCGTTTGATTCCTCTCGACCGCATCTGCTAGACTGCCGTGGGTTTTGCGATTACCGAACCGAAGGAGGTGAGATGGCAGATCCGCGAGTCGAAACTATAGCTAGAATCCTGGTCGATTACTCCGTGGAGGTGCAACCGAACCAACTGGTCCGGATCAATGGTGCTCCGGAGGGCGCGCCGCTGGTCCTGGCTGTCTATCAGCAGGTGCTCGAGCGCGGGGCCCACCCCTGGCTCCAGGTCGGGCTGGACGCAGCACAGGAGCTCTTCTACACCTATGCCAGCGATGCCCAGCTGGATTATGTCCCCCCGTTTGCGAAGGAGGTCATTGAGCAGATTGATGCCACCATCGGAATCTGGACGGACGTGAACACCAAGGCGCTTACGAGTGCCGACCCTGCCAAGCAGTCCCGCCGGGCGGTGGCGATGCGCCCCCTCTCCGACCGATTCCTGGAACGGGCGGCCAAGAAGGAACTGCGCTGGACGGCGACTATCTACCCTACCCATGCCTTCGCTCAGGATGCCGAGATGTCGCTGCGCGAGTTTGAGGATTTTGTCTACAAGGCCTGCCTGGTCCATGAGCCTGACCCGATCAAGGCCTGGCGGGCGATCTCCAAGGAGCAGCAGCGCCTCGTCGATTGGCTCAACAAGGCCAGGGAGATCCATGTCCTCGGACCGGATACCGATCTCAGGCTCGAGGTCGCCGGCCGGAAGTGGGAGAACTGCGACGGGCATGAGAACTTTCCCGATGGAGAGATCTTCACCGGGCCGCTCGAACAGAGCCTTAACGGGCATATCAGGTACACTTATCCTGCCTGCGCCTTTGGTCGCGAGGTGGAAGATGTCCGATTGGAGTTCAAGGAGGGCAGGGTCATCAGGGCCACGGCCGCTAAGAATGAGCAGTTCCTGCTGCAGATGCTGGAGACCGACGCAGGAGCCCGCTATGTGGGGGAGTTCGCCTTTGGCACCAATCGTGGGATCCAGCGGTTCACGAAGAATACACTCTTCGATGAGAAGATCGGAGGGACGATCCACCTGGCCCTGGGGAAGGGCTACCCCGAGACGGGGAGCAAGAACAGCTCCGCTATCCACTGGGATATGGTCTGCGACCTCCGCCAGGGCGGAGAGGTCCGCATCGACGGGACCCTCTTCCTCAAGGATGGTAAGATCTTGATCTAGAGCAGGATATCGTCAGAGTTTCTATGACGGGGCATAAGGGTATACCCCGTAAGCGCCTAGTCAGCGAACAGATTTTCTAGCTGTGTGCCACCACCCACAATCTCTCTCCGTCGGTAGTGAATTCTATGGCGCCATCCTCATCTGTGCGATAGACATTGTGCTCCCCCAGCCTGTCAACCAATCTCTCCACCACCTCGGGGCTGGGGTGGCCAAAAGGGTTGTCTACCCCCGCTGAAATCACCGCGATGTCAGGGTCAACTGCGGCCAAGAACTGCCACGTGGTGGAGGTCATGCTGCCGTGGTGTGGCACTTTCAGTACTGTGCTTCTCAAATCGGCTCGCTGCATGATGAGCTCAAATTCAGCTTCCTGTCTGATGTCGGCAGCGAACAGAAAACTGACTTTGTTCCAGGTCAGCTTCAACACTACCCCATTGTTGTCGATGTCGCAGCTAGTCCCCTGGAAAAGCTCCGGTGGAGGGTTGAGTATTTCAATCGTGATACCGCCGCCCAAATCGATCTTCTGACCGGCCCGAGCTATGTTACGTTCGATTCCCTTATCTTCGATAAGACTCAGCCATTCCTGGCAAATCGAGGAATCGCAAGGTAGGCCGGGGTCAAGCACCTGTCTGACATTGTACCTCCGAAGTACCTCCACCAGGCCCGTGATATGGTCGGCGTGAGATTGAGTGCAAACCACGAGGTCTATCGTCCTATCCCAGAAGGGGAGCTTCTGGCTGAGCTCCAAACTGATGTCCTGAGGGTCAGGCCCGCCATCAATGAGTATGTTCTGGCCAGTGGGCGTCTGAATCAAGATGGCATCTCCCTGTCCCACATCGAGGAAACTGACATGTAGCTTGTCATCAGGCATGGTGAGGACAGCGAACCAGACCAGGACAGCTGTTATCAGAAGGGGAAGAACAAGCCATTTCGTAGAAGAGCCGAGGCGAGGTTTGGAAATGCCTTGAGCGACCTTCTTCATTCCAGAAGTCAACCTGGAGGAGAAATCAGCTAGCCGGGTTCGGCGGTTGAGGAATGCTACGAGTCCGGCCAATACAGCATAGTACCCCCAGATATGCCAGGTGGAAACGGTAGCTATCTCTAAGGAGGAGTGGGGCAGGGCATCAAAGAGTTGAACTAGAAAAACGAGATAGCTGAGAAAGAGCCAGGCCAACCAGCCCAGTATTTGAGCGGCAAGCAGGGCGAAGAGTCCCACGAAACCGACCAAGGCTGATGTGACTATGATAAAGGGCAAAGCTGGCAGGGACAGCAAGGTCGCTGGCAAGGTAACCAGGGAGACTATGCCGAAGTTATAGGCTACAAGCGGCCAGACTGCCAGGATAGCTGCCAGACTGGCGGCAAAGACGCCGGTTATTCCAGTGCCCGCGGTCACCAATGCCTCCCTATCCCGGAATATGGCAGCAACTCCCTTTCTCCCCCATGCCTGGAAGTGAGGAAAGAGGAGAACAAGCCCCGCCATGGCCGAAAAGCTGAGCTGAAAAGATACGCTCCACAAGAGATGAGGCTGGATTCCCACCATTACCGCGGCGGCAAAGGCCAGGGCAATGATGGCGCTTCGCTGTCTCCCCAGGTATTCGGCTATTAGAAACAGGCTGCCCATAGTTGCTGCCCGAATTACGGGCGGACCCATGCCGGCGAGCAGGGCATAAAACCAGATAGCTGCCCCAGCTATCCAGATGTATATGCCACGCCGACGTCCAAAAACCATGACGCCGAAGCTGAGGAACATGGCCAGGACGATGCTCAGGTGCAGGCCGGAGATAGCCAGCAGGTGTGCTGTTCCCGTCCTGGAAAAGGCCTGATAGAGCGAATCAGGTATGTTGCCTCTCAGTCCCAGCAAGATACCCTGAGCTAATGAAGCTTGCGGCTCGGGCAAAGCTCTGGCTAAAGAAGCGGAGAGCTGTTTCCTCAAAGAGTAAATCCACTGCAAAGGTTTCAGGCCCTGGCCACGGTCCAGGAGTTCTACCCTCGGATAATAGATGATGGAGTGAATCCCCTGGCGGGCCAGGTAGCTTCTATAGTCAAAGTCCTCGAGTTGGGGAGGAGTCTCCGGTTCCCCCGTTACTCTAAGCACATCCCCGTAACGGTAGGCGGGGTATCGAGGCACTCGAACTAACGCGTTTCCCGATAGCGCTATGCGCTCGCCGTTCATAGTGATGTCGGTGGCGGAAAGCGTCAGCAGACAATACCCATCCCGAATGTCAGGCTCCTCTGCCAGTGTGCCCCGGATCTCCGCAATTCCCGTGTCGTTGTAAAAGCAGAGGGAGTGCTCAGTTACTGGAGGCAGGCTTGACACGAAGCGAAGTCCGCCGCCAAACAGGGCGAGGAGGCACAGCCCGGCCGCTATTAAGGTCTTCCTGCTGCTGGGGAGGAGAGGTATAAGCGCGAAAGGGATGAGTCCGAAGGACAAGGCGAATAAAGGCAAGCTGACCTTCGAACCCAGGAATACCCCGGCTACCCAGGCACAGCTAACATAGAGAAGCCACATGGAAAAGCCCCCAATCCCGGCAACTGTGGATGACCTAGTTTACCACCGTGCCCTGCACCAGGGGTAGGCGGGAAAGGCTTATCCTGTGATAGAATGGGACTGTATTGAAGACCCTGCAAGTGCTATGGTTCCGATTACGATGGCAATTGGGCTGAACGAGGGTTTCGCTCAAGCAGGTCTAGATTATCCAATGAAGGAGGTGGCCAAATGACTAAGCCAGAGAGCGGGCAAAAATGCGAGCACCCGGAGAAGCTGAAAGGCAAGCCAGGGGAATGCAGTCCTGAACAAATCAAGGAGTGCCACGGCGAG
>SOJB01000068.1 GCA_004376695.1 Dehalococcoidia bacterium
AATGATAGCATAATTATCAGACGAGGCGAAGGGGGAGGTTAGGGGGCTGCAGGAAACCATATTGGTTGCAATGTCCGTGCTGTTTCGTTCCCCGAGCAGAGTCGAACATGGAAGACATCAATTCGCTGCGAAACATTCTTGAGCTAGAATGCCGGAAGGGTTACAGCGACAGGGCAGTAATCGGTGGCCTGGACAAGTATCTTCACAAACAGCCAAGACAGATCAGGGAAAACATCAAGGACCCGCAGCTTCTGAGGGAATTCGATGAACTCAACCTGGCCAACTCCGAATATGGCTCTCAAGGCGTGGAAGAGCGTAAGAAATGGATATCAAATGTCCTCAGCTGGTTAGACCGGCTGGAAAGAGCGAAGGAAGACCCCTTAATCCTTCAGCGAGTTGAGGACAGACCCTCTCCTCCCCCTTCCGGGGATACGAATGAGATGGAGGTGATGGTGGCAGCTAAGCCTCGCCGGACGCAAGGAGAAGGACTCGAATCGCCCATAACTGTCATCAAAGGCATCGCGCCCAACGTAGCCAGCAAATTCGCCAGGCTTAACGTCAGGGTAATGGGCGACCTGCTCCGTTTCTTCCCCAGACGCTATGTTGACTACAGCCAGACAAAACCTATCTCTGAACTTGTGGAAGGTGAAGAGCAGACCATCACAGGTATTATCTGGCAGGCCAGAGTAGCTACCCTGGGTAGCCGGCGGGGCACGGAGGCGATTGTCGGCGACGAAACAGGAAATGTCAGAGCCGTCTGGTTCAATCAGCCTTACCTGGCAAGAAGTCTCCGTACTAATGCCAGAATAGTAATCAGCGGCGCAGTTAGCCTGTTCAAAGGACACAAGGTATTCGAATCGCCCGAATGGGAATTACTCAAAGACAAGGAGCTGATTCACACCGGCCGTCTGGTTCCCATCTATCCCCTTACCCGGGGCCTGTATCCCCGACAGGTAAGGAAATGGATCAAGGAGACCGTCGATGATTATGCCTGGCAGCTGGATGACTTCTTGCCTTCAGAGATTAAAGCCCGCTGCCGATTACTGGACCTGTCTACCGCAATCGCTCAGATTCATTACCCCGATAACCGGGCAATGGCGGAAGGGGCGAGAGCGAGGCTGGCCTTCGATGAGCTATTGCTCCTTCAGTTGGGCGTGCTGGCCAGAAAACGAGATTGGCAGGAAGGGCAGCCGGGCAACGCCTTCCGTGTAGACCAGCAAGTCATTCGCAGATTTCTAGATTGTTTGCCTTTCACACTGACCCGGGCACAGGAGCAGGTCTTGAAGGAGGTTCTGACCGACCTCAGACAAGCAAAAGCCATGTCACGTCTTCTTCAAGGCGAGGTAGGCAGTGGCAAGACTGTAATCGCAACACTGGCTGTATTGGTAGCTGCTGCCAACGGTTACCAGGGAGCGCTAATGGCTCCCACCGAAATCCTGGCTGAGCAGCACTACACCAATATCTGCGGCTATCTATCCCGGATCAGCACCGAGGAACATCGTTCTGAGCCGGGCGAAGGAACCATCAGATGCTACACGGGATTTCTTTCAAGGCCGCTTACCATCGCTTTGCTTATCGGAAGCCTCAGCAGCAGTGAGAAAGTGAGATTACATAACAGAATCGCGCAAGGTGAAGTTGATATTGTTATCGGCACCCACGCCCTTATTCAAAAGGACGTAGAATTCAGCAAGCTGGGGTTAGCGGTTGTAGACGAGCAACACCGGTTTGGTGTGCTACAGCGCTCCACCCTGCGGCAGAAGGGATTTAACCCTCATGTGCTGGTCATGACAGCCACACCTATTCCTCGAACAATGGCGCTGACGCTCTACGGAGACCTCGACCTTTCAATTATCGATGAGTTGCCGCCGGGGCGACAGGTAGTGAAGACGAAATGCCTGGAACCGCAAGATAGAGGAAAGGCTTATACCTTCCTCCGTCGCCAGGTCAGCAACGGACGACAGGCCTTCATTATCTGCCCGTTAGTCCAAGAATCCGAGATGCTTGAGGCAAAAGCTGCCACAACGGAATATGAGCGACTATCGCGAGAGACCTTCCCGGATCTGAAACTGGGACTGCTGCACGGTCAAATGCACGGCAGCGAGAAGGAAGAGGTAATGCGTCATTTCCGGGCCGGGGAACTCGATATTCTGGTGTCAACCTCGGTCGTGGAGGTAGGCATTGACATACCTAGAGCCTCTGTCATGCTGGTAGAGGGTGCCGAACGCTTTGGCTTATCTCAACTCCATCAGTTCAGGGGGCGCGTGGGGCGAGACAAGGAACAAGGCTATTGCATGCTTATCACTGAAAAACTCTCACCTGAAGCAAGGAAACGCCTGCGGCTGATGGAGAAGATTCATGATGGCTTCGCCCTCGCGGAAAAGGACCTCGAGCTGCGAGGTCCCGGGGAATTCTTCGGCACGCACCAGAGCGGCTTGCCCGACCTCAAACTTGCCAAGCTATCTGACTTGCAGGGTCTGCAGCTAGCCCGGCAAGAAGCGATGACCCTCTTCCAAGGCGACCCCGGCCTGGAGAAGGCTGAACATCAGCTCTTGCGTCAACAACTGAGCCTGGCATGGTCGAAGGGTGCCGAGTGGAGCTGATTCTTGTCAAGTACTGAATCCCGATAGAAAAGCAGGTGCTTTTCAGCTACAATATAGCCGCGAGTAAGAACGCAGCAAAGATAGGGCAAGCGAGGCTCATCATGCACGTCGGTAAATATCGCCTGGATGGGAAAGTAGCTCTCATCACCGGTGGCTCA
>SOJB01000140.1 GCA_004376695.1 Dehalococcoidia bacterium
CAATGTGGAAGCCGGATTGCCGACCATTTTGCCAGGCTGGATTTCAAGGCGCGTACCCAGCGCAAGGCAACCATAGCCCCCACCGTCATTGCCGTGAATACGGACCAGGCGGACCTGACGGGGCTGAGGTTTATCAAGAACGACTTCCAGCACCGGGTGCTCCTGGGCTTGCGCCAGACGCTGGGACACGGGGTAGGCAAGATAAACGAGCTGGGGGCTCAACTGGCCAAGGAGGACGGTGACAAGGTGCTGGAGGCCGTGAAAGTCAGTCCGCAGTTTTACGAGACCCACGCGTTTCTTGTCGTAGCTGGCACTGCCGGCGGCACGGGCTCGGGAGCCCTGCCCATAATATGCCGCGCCGTTAAGGAGCGATACATCAGCAAGCCGGTCTATGCCCTGGCCGTTCTGCCCTTTGAGCATGAGCAAACTACAGAGTCCAGAAGCGTGTATAACACCGCTACCTGCCTGAAATCCATTTACGATACAGTGGATGCTGTCTTTCTCGCTGATAACCAGAGGTATGTGAAGAAAGATGCCAGTCTCATCAGTAACATCGACACAATAAACAGGATGATTGTCGAGCCCTTCTACGATTTAATGTGCGCTGGCGAAGTAACTAAAGCTAAACATGTGGGCGCGCGGACGATAGACGCCGGCGACATCATTGCCAGCCTGGAGGGATGGACGACTATCGGCCTGGGCAGACACGAGCTTCCTTCGTTCCGCTTCCCCTGGGAGATAAGGAAGAGAACTTTCCGCGAAAAAGCGCTGGAAAGCTTCCGCGGGACACAGGCCTTAGACGCCACCATCTCCGACCTTTCCCTCACTTGCAGCCCCAAAGACGCCGGCAAGGCCATCTATATCATATCTGGCCCGGAAAAAGAGACTAACATGGACATGGTCAAGAGTGTTGCCGATTACGTTAAGGAGTTGGCAGCCAACGCCTTGATTCGAGGCGGCGATTTCCCGGGGGAGAAGCACTTTATCGACGTTACCCTGATACTATCACATCTGTCCTTTGTGCCCAGGATCAAGGACTTTTACGAGCAAGCTACGCAGTATGCCCAGGAGCATCAGGGGCAGATAGAGGAAACTAAGAAAAGGATTCAATCCCTGGCTGAGCTGGGCAAGGACCTGCCAACGTTGGAATGACCGGCAGGGTCGGGGACAAGAGCCGACCCTGCAATTGCGAGGGAACCCACGACACAGTCGGGGCTTCACACCTCAATGACACAACGTAGTGCCCCGATTCTCCCGATGCAATCGGGAGGGTGCAGGGGCGGCACCTGCCTAGCTCTCTCTGAGCCGGCCTTTTGCCTCCCTGGGGCCGAGACCTTTGGCGGCCCGGACCACCAGAGCCAGGCTTACGAGGAAATCGTCATGTCCCTCTTGAGGATCAACATAGAAGTTCATCGTCTGGTTGGGGCGATATTGCGCCCTCGCTCTTTCCAACTCAAACATGGTTTCCCTATACTCGCCGGACCCGTCCTGCCTGTAGAGCTTGAGCCTGCCTGAGTTTATGAAGGACAATAGCTCAAAGCCCAAGTCCGATTTCCCCTTTGAGGTGATGACAAAGGGGATAACCCGCCTTCCCAGTTCCTGCCTGAGAAAGCTGGCGACAGGCTGGCCGATGCCCGTAGCATCGACTACTATCCTGCGGCAGTTCCAGACATCGCGCAGGATGCCGGTCATCTGGCCATAGAGCTGACTATGGGGCGTTCCCGTCCAGCGGTATTGTTCCACGACCTTCAGCACCGGCTGTGAAGGACCGGCAGCGGCGACCTCGGCGATGGTGATTACCGTCGAGTCGTGCCCTCGCCCCCGGCGGTTGCCGGTAGCCTCCTCTGCCGTCAGCTCCGGCTCGTGTTCGCCTGCCAAATCCACGCCGGCAACGTATGTCCTCTTTCCCTCAGCGGCCTGTCCTGAGCCTGCCGAAGGATGCGACTGCCTCTGGTGTTCTCCGAGCACGAGGGCTATTTGCTGGCGTGATAGGAAACCTCCACCGCGTGTGATAGGCAATAAGGCATATTGCGTCCGGAACAGGGGATGCTCTTCACCCAATCTTTGCCGCTCAGCCTCCACAAACCTGACATAATCAGGATTGTAGCGCCCTACCTCCTGCCAGTCATATCTGAAGTGGCGTTTTATGCCATCCTTCCCTTCCAGTTCCAGATTGGCCTGCTTCACCTCTTCCAGCAAGGTGCTACTGTCCCACGTAGTGCCGTAGAGAATCGTGGTCACGTTGGTAGCCGAACCCATGGGGCGGAATTCCCTGCTGTACTTCTCCTTGCTGACATCTTGCGCTTCATCGATCTCAAGGACTATGTCGGCGGTATGTCCCACCACTGAAGAGGATCCATCGGCCGAGAGGAAGATGGCTCTGGCGTTGCCCAGCTGTAGAATATAGCTCATCTGGAGACGGTAGATGCCGTCAAAACCAAAATCAACGAGCCTCTCTTTCAGCCTTTCTATAGATATGAGGGTCTGAGGCCTAAAGGTCGGGGAGCATTTTACGAGACTGCCTCCCCCGGCCATATAGAGCGTTAGCAGCAGGACTTCCAGATGCGCCGAAAGCTCATTCTTGCCTCCCTGGCGGGCAATCTCCACGGAAAAGGTCAGTCCCATTCCCTTCTGGATGGAGTCCATAGCCGCACGGGCGACCTGCAGCTGGTAAGGTCGTAGTTTCATAGCTCTCGTACTCCTCCTTGTCATTCTGAG
>SOJB01000009.1 GCA_004376695.1 Dehalococcoidia bacterium
CTGATGCCGTTGGCAGCTCTGGCAGTCTTAATCAGCCCTGTAAGGAGAAACCCGATGCTCAGGAAGCATAGCGCACCCATGGTCACCACAAGCCAGATCCAGAGCAAACTGCCGCTAATCTGAATATCGAAAGCCAGAGCGCCTACCACCAGCAGCAATACCGTTTGTACCAAGATAACCACGTAACGCTGTATAAGCTGCCCGCCCAGTATCGTATGCCTCTTCAGCGGTGTCAAAGATAGCCGGCGATACACTCCCTTCTCCCGTTCTTCCACAAAACCACTGGCCGTAGCCATTATGCCGGATGTCATCAGCGCCATCACGATGATCCCCGGTAGTATGTATTCAATGGCCCGCAGCCCGAAATCCTCCCATACCATATCCTGGTACATGAGCCCGAACAGGATGATGAAGAAAAGAGGGAAAGCCAGAGTCCAGAACAGATCATCCTTTCTTCTCAGGAACAGCTTCATCTCCAGTATGACCTGGCGTGCAAGAATGCTCATAGTTCCGTCACTCCCTGAGTTGTCTTCCGGTGAGAGTCAGAAACACATCTTCCAGCGTCGCCTTCTGCACTGAAATGCTGCCCAGATCGATGTCCTGCTCTGCGGCGACACGGGTGATCTCCTTCAGTACCTGCGACGAGTTCTTGGTGTGCAGGATCATCTTGTCACCATCTTCACTCACTCGCGCAGAGAGGCCGGCCCGTTCTAGCACTGAACGAAGTGCCTCGGGGACATGGTCTATCTCGATCCTAGAGTCCAATCCAGCGCCTGCGATCAGGGCGTCCGGCGTATCCAGGGTGATGATCTTGCCGTGGTCCATGATGGCTACTCTCCGGCAGAGCTTCTCGGCTTCCTCCATGTAATGAGTGGTGAGTATTATCGTCTTGCCTTTCTGTCTGAGACCGGCGATGGTGCCCCAGACGCCGCGTCTGGCCTGGGGGTCGAGGCCGGTGGTCGGCTCATCGAGAAAGACCATGCCCGGGTCATTTACCAGGGCCAGCGCCAAGGCAAGCCGCTGTCTCTGACCGCCGGAAAGCTCACTGACATAGCTGTTCATTTTATCAGTCAGAGACACCTCGTCAAGAAGCGTGGCCGTTGGAATTGCTCTGCGGTAGTACCCCCCGAAGAGGTCTACGGCCTCTTTCACGCGAATGCGGTCGTAAAGAGAGGTCGTCTGGAGCTGCACGCCTATAAGTTCCTTGATTCGCTCTGGCTCCCTGAGCGTGTCGATTCCGAAAACTCGGATGGAACCGCCGTCCGGCTTACGCAGCCCTTCTATCATCTCCACCGTGGTCGTCTTGCCCGCGCCATTAGGGCCCAGTACTCCGAAAACCTCGCCTTCCTCAACACTGAATGTGACATCATCCACGGCTGCCAGGGAGCCGTACCTTTTGACAAGGCTCTCGACTTCAACAACTTTACTCATTTCAGCCCCACATCATTCAACTCGAACAATAGCTTAGTTCTCCCAAAACTATAACCTGCAAACTGTACTATACCACTTCCCACTCGTCAAGCATTCTTCAGAGATCCCTTCCACCAGAAGGTCTATCATAGTCAAGAAGACGCGAAGAGAGGCAACGGAGTGGAAGAAAGAGCCTGCGCCATCAGAACAGAACACGGCAGTCGATGCTCTGCCCCGCTAGGTCAGAAGCGAGCTTCCGTCCTGTTGAGGCGAAGAAATCATCACACATGGCGCGCTCCAGATTACACTTCCTGTAGACCCAATCGGCATAGTGGTAGTTCATCCTGTCCATCAGCACGTAATCCACCTTACCGCCGAGCGCCGCGGGAAGCTCCTCTGCCCCGGGCAGCATCGGGGCAATCATGGCATAAGTTCTGATGCCCGCATGGTGTAGCTCCTCGAGTGCTTCGATTCTTTCCTTAATCGATGGCGCGCATGGTTCGAACAGCCGTCTTACCCCGTCGTCTGCAGTCGTAACCGACAATCCCACCTCGATGTTATCGCTTCTCCTGAACAGGTCGACATCGCGCAACACAAGTGGAGACCTCGTCTGCACCGTGATCGGCCAGCAGTGTCGAACCAGTATCTCGAGGCACTTCCTTGTCAGTTCGTAGTTTCTCTCCAATGGCTGATAGGGGTCGCACACTCCGCTCACCCAGACCCTGCCCGGCGGCGTCTTGTTTATCTGGCGCTGCAGCAGATCCGGGCAGCTAATCTTAACATCAACGAATTCACCCCACGGTTCCTTATGCCCGGTGAACCTCTTCATGAAGCGAGCATAGCAATATGTACAGCCGTGCTGGCACCCGATGTATGGATTGATCACGTAGTCAAGAACCTTCGACCTGGACAAGATGCTTCTCGGGTGTATTTCTCTCACAATCATAGAAGGGCTAACTCACCGGCAGCAACGATACAGCTCCATGATTTTACCACCCGCGCACTTCCATTACACACAACCCGCAGCGGGCAACGTCTCTTGAGATTCATCAAGCCCATTCAAGCGGTGCCCGTAACTGCATCCTTCCCTTTGCCACACCAGTCACTCTGCTATAATAGCCCCGAGAAAGCAAGCCAGAGGTGCCCATATGACAACGGTACGAATCTATGATGCCCGGCGGAACAAGGTGGTTACGGTGGACAAGATCGAGAAGTCAGACGCCGAATGGGAGAGGATATTAACGAAGGCACAGCACGAAATCACCACCAGGAAGGGAACCGAAACTCCCGGCACATGCCTGTTCGAGC
>SOJB01000141.1 GCA_004376695.1 Dehalococcoidia bacterium
TCCGGATATCTGCTTTCGCTCCTCCTAATCTCTTCAGCTTCCCTTTCGATGGCCCGCCTATCCTCCTGTCGTCCTGAAAGGACATATACCCCTAAACCATGGAACAGTAAACCAATGCCCCAACCACCCAGTGGGAAGACAAACCAAGGGAATCCAGCTCCTGTGAGCCACCATATCAAGGCAAGAAAGGCATTAATGACCGCATAGACAATAGCATGAGTGCGGAATCGTCTCTTTTCCTCTACCCTTTTCTTTGCCTCTCCGTAGATTTGCTCCTCAGACATCTTATCGGCCATAGCTTCACTCCTTAATGCACAAGAGTATATACTTCTCGCGCTGTTTTCGACAAGCAGACTAGCGAATCGACGCTCCTTAGGTTATTGAAATCTCAGGAGAGCTTGAGTCTCTACTGTAACATAAACAACGGTTAGAGCTAGTCCATCGCCCACCAACTCCTCTCCTCTGCCTTCGCTCCGAATGACAACCCGAATACGGGATCCCGAAGGCTCTGTCATCCTCGCTGCGCTTCGATCAGGCCGTAATTGCCGTCCTTGCGCCGGTATAGCAGATTGAGCCTGTCGGTATCGGCGTCTGTGAAAAGGAAGAAATCGTGCCCGAGGAGCTCCATCTGGTTCACAGCTTCGTCTACTGGCATCGGTTTGACTAAGAAGTGTTTGTCCTTCACCACTCTTCTGGGAGCCTCGGCCTCCTCCGCCTCGATCGTCGCTCCTTGTCGTGCAAGAGAAACGCCTCTGCCTTTGTCATATAACTTGCCTTTGTATCGCTCGATTCGCTTGGTTAGCACATCCACTACCCTGTCAACGGCCGTGCGAATATCGTCGGACCTCTCGTGAGCTCTGATCAAGACGCCTTTGCTGTCAAGGGTGACCTGGACGGCGAATCGCTGCCGGGGCAGCTTTGCGCTTTCCCGGGAGATCTCCACCTTGCCTTCACCGATGGTAGGCAAGTAACGAGCCAGTTTACCGATCTTCTTCTCAGCATACGTCCGTACTGCTTCGGAGAGCTCCACGTTGTTCTTAGCGATAACCTGCAGATCCATTTCTCCTCCTTCAGTTGTAAGTCTCCCTCGCCAGAGTTAAGCCCCAGACAGAAGTAGCACCTCTGCTCTTGAGCGCTGCGGCACATGACTCCAGCGTAGCCCCAGAGGTACATACGTCGTCTATGAGGATAACTTGCTTGCCCTTTACCTTTTCATCACGGCAGACAAAAGCGTCGGCTACATTCTTTCGCCGCTCTTCCACATTGGCTGCTCTCACCTGGGGTTGTGCCTGCTTAACCCGAATGAGGCAATCCTCGATCACCGGCAAGTCAATGCGTCTTCCCAACTCCCTGGCCAGAAGGCCGGACTGGTTATAGCCCCTCTCTCTCAATCGGCGCGGGTGAAGAGGGACACAAACCAGGACTCCGCCGGGCAAGGGACTTGACCTTAGATAGTCAGCCAGGAATTCGGCCAGACAGGGAGAGAGCGACTTCAGGGTTCGATACTTCATCTGATGAATGGCTTTCCGTATTACATCGTCGAAGTTGAACAAAGAACGGATGCCGTCAATAGCAGTCTGTCTTTGCCAGCAACTCGGGCATACGATACCGCTAGCTTGAGATCTGCCGCACCTGGGGCAGAGTGGGGGCAACAACCTCGGCAGGTTTCCAAGGCATTCAGGGCAGAGAAAGCCACCTCCTCTCCCACAGCCGACACACCGCTGAGGGAAGAAGGAATCAACCGCCAGCTCAACCAGCCTGCCTAAGCGAAGCAAATCCTCTGCTAAGGAGCGTATTCTCGGCGTGTACGAGTGTGGAGTGCTCCATCAAGAATAGGCTCATTGGTGTAAACTTCCCCGTTCCTGATCTTTATGTTGAAACCGCAATCAGGATAGGTGCACACCCAGGCCTTGTAGTGAATCGGTGCCCCTTGACTACCAAAGTCAGACAGAGGCACCAGATCCCCCTTTTCGCATTTTTGGCACTTAGGAAATGACCCGTGTTCCAAGTTCCACCTCCCCAGTTAGATTTGTTTGTCCGTATCGGAACAACTAAGTATATACCATGAGGGGCTTGTTTGCAAGGCTAATCTCGGGCAAGCCTTGATTTCTCGATGTTATTTAGACGGCTCTCGGTACTATGAACCCACGATGCGAGACAAGGCCGTGACACTGGCGTACTTCCAGCCTAAGGGCGCAGCCTGACAGCGGACAGGCGAGTATAAATGGCACCGGCCGGTGTTAGCTGGCTTTTCATTAAGTTGACAGCTTCGACTTCAACCGGATATTTCTCTTCAAAGATGGTAGAGTCCACAAGCTCGCCAAAGCTCCTTCTTTCGGAGGGTGATGCTCCTTGCCTGATGCGGGCCAGCGTCAAGTGCGGCACAAAGGGGCGTTCCTCCTTAGGAAAGCCCAGGGCGGCAAGCGCAGAATCAATGTTCTGCTGTAATTTAGATAGCTTATCCACTTCCCCGCCGATGCCGACCCAGAAGACCCGAACTTGCTTCAGACCGGGGAAAACCCCTGTGCCTGAAATCTGCAAACGGAACGGAGAAATCCCTTGAGTGGCCTCTTCCATAGCCCCGGTTACCTCCGTCACACGCTTAGAAGGAATGTTGCCCAGGAACTTCAGGGTCAGGTGCATTCCCCCGGGGTCCACCCATTTGACGAACCTGTGCTCATCTCTCTCCAGTTCAT
>SOJB01000069.1 GCA_004376695.1 Dehalococcoidia bacterium
TGAAGTGGATGTGGCAAGCAGCGATGGGGAAATAGTGAAGGTCTTTGTCGAATAGCGGTGCCACCAAACAATCGTTTTGGGTTCCCGTTGCACTGGCCAAGGTAGGGCGGAGTGCCGCGCAGATATCGCCCATGGCATAGCCGCCCGATTTCCGCTCAAGCACAACGTACTCCGCGCGACCCATCTTCCTGCGCATGCATGCAGAACCCCATCTCCCTTGACAGCAATGACACGGTCATATATATTATGAGTTTCGTCAGCTTCAGAACGCCCGATTCTTCGCCATGTCCGGGCGTCAGGAAAGCGGTAACCGAGGAGGATGTTGCAGGTTGGCCTCATGAGTGAGAATAAGCCGAAGACATTTGTCATTGCTCTTGGAGGCAATTCCATACTCAGGGCTAACGAAAAGGGAACGCCTGAAGAGCAATACAAGAACATAGATCGCACAGCAGAACAGCTATTGGACTTGCTCAGCAGCGGCAACCGTGTCGTTATCACTCACGGTAACGGTCCACAGGTCGGCAACTTACTCTTGGCTGATGAGGCCACAGCGGACATAATACCCTCTATGCCTCTCGATATCCTCGGAGCACAGGCGCAGGGGTACATGGGCTACATGATCCAGAACACGGTCGCGAATCATCTGAGACAGGCGGGAGCACCGCGCAATATCACCACCGTGGTGACTGAGGTGATAGTGGACGGGGATGACCCCGCCTTCCAGAACCCATCCAAACCCATCGGTCCCTTCTATGACGCCCAGAGGGCCGAACAACGGCGCAAGGAGGAGGGTTGGAACATCATTGAGGATGCCGGACGCGGCTACCGCCGTGTCGTCGCTTCCCCATTCCCCCTTGACATCCAGCAGGCCAGGATCATCAAGAGCATGCTGAACAGCGGGGAAATAGTCATTGCCGCCGGTGGCGGCGGTATCCCCGTCATCAGAGATGCCAACCGCAATCTGCACGGGGTTGAAGCGGTGATAGATAAGGACTACGCCTCGGCCCGTCTGGCTGTCCAGATAGACGCTGATGTCCTGTTCATCCTCACAGCTGTGGAGTATGCGTATCGTGACTTCGGCACGCCTCACCAGAAACCGCTGGAGCAGTTGAGCCTTGCCGAGGCCAAAGCGCTCCTGGCAGAGGGACACTTCGGCAAGGGAAGTATGGAGCCCAAGATTCGGGCAGCCATCATGTTCCTTGAGGACGCCAACCAGCAGGAATCACGCAAACGCGAGGTGGTCATAACCCTTCCTGAGAGCGCTGCGAAGGCACTTGAGGGAGAAACTGGTACCCGGATTATCAAGTAGGATCCTGAGCTTCGTGTGACCGCGGGCTCAATCGGCGAAGGATGGGCCGTTTAGAACCACGGAGCAGAGGGTTTTTGAAGCTGAGCAATCTAACCTCGAAGCCCGAAGATGTGGCTTATCGGATATCCTTAGGGAGGTGATTTCTGTTGAAAACGAGAATACTCATTATCGGAGCTGCCGGGAGAGATTTCCACAATTTCAACACCTATTTCAAAGACAAGGAGGCATTCCAGGTAGCCGGGTTCACCGCCTCAAGACAGGTGCCGCGCGTCTCGGGAAGGAAGTATCCGGCAGCACTGGCGGGAAGGCTTTATCCGGAGGGGATCCCGGTCTACGCCGAGGAGGATTTGCCACGGCTGATAGAGGAGTTGAACATCAATGTCTGCGTCTTCGCTTATAGCGATGTTTCATACCAGCATGTGATGAGCGTGGGAGCAGTTGTAGAAGCCGCCGGCGCCAGCTACATGATGCTCGGCCCTGATGATACTATGCTGAAAAGCAACAAACCGGTTATCGCAGTATGCGCGGTGAGAACAGGTGCGGGAAAGAGTCAGACTTCCAGAAGGATCATAGATATCCTCACCAAGAAGGGGGTGAAAGCCGTCTCCGTTCGTCACCCCATGCCCTATGGCGACCTAGTTGCCCAGAGGGTGCAGCGCTACGCCGAGCTGGCCGACCTGGAGAAGCACAGGTGCAGCCTTGAAGAGATGGAGGAATACGAGCCGTACATCGTGCAGGGAAATGTCATCTATGCCGGAGCGGACTACCAGGCTATTCTAGCTGCAGCCGAGCAAGATCCCAAGGGCTGCGATGTCATCCACTGGGACGGAGGGAATAACGACTTCCCGTTCTTCAAGCCCGACCTGTTCATCACGGTAATCGATCCCCACCGTGCCGGGCATGAGGTCTCCTACTATCCCGGCGAGATATGCCTGCGGATGGCAGATGTGGTGGTGATCAACAAGATCGACAGCGCCAGTGCAGATGATGTTCAAACGGTGCGGGAAAACATAGAACGGGTGAACCCGCTCGCAACCGTGGTTAACGCCTCCTCTCCCGTCAGCGTTGATGACCCCGACATCATAAAGGGTAAAAGAGTCCTTTGCATCGAGGACGGCCCTACTCTGACCCATGGCGAGATGGGATTCGGCGCCGGCACGATCGCCGCCACACGCTATGGCGCAGCGGAGCTGGTGGACCCCAGACCCTACACGGTAGGAGCGATAGCCGAGTCGTTCAAACTCTATCCCCAGATCGGGGCTCTCCTCCCTGCAATGGGCTATAGCAAGGAGCAGCTCAAGGACCTGGAGATCACTGTCAACAGGACCGACTGTGAAGCAGTAGTGGTCGCTACTCCCATCGACCTGAGAAGGGTGATCAAGATTAACAAGCCGAGTACCAGGGTTCACTACGAACTCCAGGAAATCGGAGAACCGACGCTGGAAGGGATACTGACCGCCTTCGGAAGGGCGCATGATCTAGCCATGGAATGACGCCTTGCCCTTGATAAAGTGATAACGCCCGATACAGGAGCGCAGCACACACCGCTGCCACATCTCACCGGCAACGTATCACGGAGATGCTCAGGCCGGTCGGCGCCGTTACCATGCAGTCATGCCACTCACAATCTTCTGATCTAGCTCCTGGATCACCGCAGTCAACAGCTCAACCGCAGCATCGAAGTCGCCTCGATGCATGATCCCGCCGTGGCTATGCACGTAACGCACCGGTAAGCTGAGCACTACTGTGGGAACACCGCTGTCATGCAGATGAATGGCAGCACCATCTGTCCCTCCGCGAATTCTATCAGCGCGAATCTGAAACGGGATGCCGTGCTTCGTGGCTGTATCTGTGAGCAAGTTACGCAACCCGCGGTTGGGAATCATGTCCCGGCGGTAGAACGTCACTACCGGGCCTCCCCCAAGCCGTAATACCTGACCTTCTTCCGCGGTCCCGGGCATATCATTGACACCGGTTCCCTCCAGCACAATCGCCACGTCGGGGCAAACTACCTTCACACTTGTCGTTGCCCCTCTTAGACCAACCTCCTCCTGAACCGTAGCCACGGCAAAAAGCGTATTCGGGTGAGGGATATTGAGCATTCTCTTCATTACGGTCAGCACCACGGCGCAGCCTGCCCGGTCATCGAAGGCCTTCGACAAATACGTCTTGCCACTGGCAAGGATAGTGAATACGCTCACGGGCACAATAGGGTCTGCCACACGTACTCCGGCTTGTTCAACCTCGTCGCTTGAAGTAGCACCGATGTCGATATACATGTTCTTCTTGTCAACCATTTTTGCCCGTTCTTCATCCGACAAAAGGTGGGGGGGCTTGGCTCCGATCGTGCCGATAACGTCCCCTCTCGTCGTTTTGATTGCCACTCTCTGCGCGAGCAGAACGTGGTCCCACCATCCTCCCAATGCAGCGAACCTGATGAAGCCGTCCTTTGTGATGTGGCTCACCATGAAGCCAATCTCATCCATATGAGCGGCTAGCATCACCTTCGGTTCCGACGCTTCACCGCACTTCCTGCAGATCACGCTGCCCAGTCTGTCATGGCTAACCTCACCCAATTGCCTGAAGCGGTTTTGAATCAGCCGCCGCACCTCGGTTTCATACCCGGGTATACCGCTGGCTTCAGTGAGTTCCTTCAGTAGTGTTTCTACCTCGTCCATGGTTTTCGCTCGCCACAAATGGTATCCTGTACGGATTCAGTCGTCTCCTGACACAACCGCCTGTAGCAGCACGCCGCAATCCTCATCATCCTCTGTCAAGAGACCCTCATGTCTCCGGTCTTCCACGGGCGACCTTCAGAGGTTCCTGGCTGCCAGCCAGCAGCCCCTGTTCTCCTACTGCAAGTCAAGAAATGCCGGCCAGGGAACTTGAGGTCGATTGTGCATCAAACTAATCGATCGCGAGTTGACCCATCTGTAGAGATTCAGCTTTGAGCCGGCTTTGTCGTCGGTACCGGATTTTCTGGCGCCACCGAATGGCTGCTGGCCGACGACGGCTCCCGTGGTTTTCCAATCATAGATATTGCCCGCGGCATAGCGCAGTTTCTCAAGGCCTTCACACAGAGTAAAGAGACTTGCAGTGTTTATCGCTCCTGTCAACCCGTAAGGACTGGTCTCATCGCATTTGGCAAGAACTCCGCGGAAGTCCTTTGCACTCATCGGACAGATCGTCACCACCGGTCCGAAGATCTCTTCCTTCATAGTCCTGTAGTCCGGATCGCGGGTGACTATCAATGTTGGCCGGATGAACCAGCCGGGCTTATCGGTATAAGAACCGCCGATTACCTCTACATTCTTATCGGCTTTCGCTGCTTCAATGTATCCAACGATCTTCTTGTACTCCGCCTCGCTGATAATCGCCGCCATGTAATTCCTGAAATCAGCAGCATCTCCAGCCTTGATTGAGTTGATGAAGCCAGCCAGCTCCTTAGAGACAGCCGGCCACATGTGTTCCGTAACATAGATTCTCGAGGTAGCCGAACACTTCCTGCCCTGACAACCGAAACCGCCAACGACAATCGCTGCCGCTACCGTCCTGGCGTCATCATCGTCATGAACGATTATGAAGTCTTTCCCGCCGGTCTCTCCGACGCAGGAACGATGCGGATAGCCGTAGCGATATACTCCCTTTTCCGTGTTCTTCCCGATCCTGCCTACTATCCAGTCAAAAGTACTGGTGCCGCCTGTGAAATGAACGCCGGCCAGGCTGGAACTGCCCAGGAGTGTTTCCCCGATTGCCTGGCTTGCTTCCCTGCCGCCATGAACCACCGAGAGAACTTCCGGGGGCAGGCCTGCCTCATAAAGGACGTCCAGAACAGCATGAAAGGAAAACACGGCATCGGAAGCCGGCTTACAGACAACCACATTGCCCATCATGGCAGGAGCCGTGCCGAGATTGCCGGCAATAGCGACGAAGTTGTTGGGCGACAGAGCCGCTACAAATCCTTCCAGCGGCCGCCAGTCGGTGAAATTCAGACTGGAGGGCTGGCTATCAGGCTGTTCTTTGTAGATCTGGTAAGCGTAGTAGGCGTTGTAATTCCAGAAATCGACCAGTTCGCAGACATCGATCATTGCCTCATACGGGTTCTTGGAAAGATCCTCCATGGTTACCGCAACCAGCTTGTAGAAGTACTTCGTCTGCAGAAGATAAGCCGCTTTGCGGAAGATATTGAGCCGCATGTACCAGGGAATCCGGTGCCATTTTTCTCGCGCATCCAATGCGGCCTGTATCGCTGCTTCAGTATGACTTGCCTGAGCCCTGGCGTATCTACCAAGCAGCCTCTTATTGTCATGGGGCACGATACAATCACCCAGGTCTCTGGTCACGATCTCTTTGCCGCCGATCATCAGCGGCAGCTTCACTCTTCCCGAATCCTGCGCCCGCAGTTCTTTGATCGCCTCTTCGAGCAGTTTTCGCTCGGGCGTGCCCCTGGCAAAACCCGGCATGGGCGCATTCTGCGGCTTTGGTATTTCCGGAATCCCTTCGATATTCAGCATTCTTCTCTCCTCCTATTTGTTTGTTATCGGCCCAGAGTTATCTTATCTCTTTCTGTAGGGATGTCGAGTGTATCGAGAATAATCTGCCACTCCAGCCGAGGACTCCTTTTCGGCCAGCCAGGCACATCCACGGCTCTCTTGATTCCACTATGGTGCGATTGTGATTCTATCATAAGTCTCGTCCATGTCGCATTAATCCGTGCCAACATATCCCGGTGTCATCCCCACAGCAAATCCGACTGTTCTGACTAGAGCCTTGATTTCCTTATCCAGACTAATTCAATCATCAGTTCCAAGCCACTTTCCGAACTCAGAAGCACGGAATAACGTGTCTCGCTTACCACACATCATTCCGTCCGTCAGGACAGGAAAAGTGGCTGCTCATCTCACTCACAATCCTTGCTTCATACCTTACACCAACCGGAGGCTGCCTTCCGTCCCACGCTGATTCGCTTAGTATCGTGACAGCGGATACTGACAAGTCTTACCGCCCTCCGATTTGGCGTCAGTGACAAACGGACCAGTGATGGGCATGGACAATTCCCATGACCGGTTCCATCGTTTCAGCCTCACGCAATCTGCCCTTACTCATGCAGGTGAGTTGTCTTGCGATGGTAAAAGTAGGCAGGGATCCAATCACGAATGGCACCTAGCTTTCTCCTAAATTCCGTCGGTAGCCCAAGATACGAGATGAATATCCATAGATAAAAGACTCGCCGCAGCAGTGCGGCAGCGGACCCATCGAAAACACGATCCCCTAACTGAGCCACCGCCAGATTCCTGCCCATATATACTAGCTGCCCTTTAAATCCGTAGCGAAATGTTCGTTGATCCTTACCCTGTATGGTACAGATGATGTTCCTAGCGCAGGTCAGGCCCTGTCGCTCAGCTACTTGATGAGTTGGGGGATAGGGTCTCGAGCCACGTTCTTGTAGTAAATAAGCACAATCTCCAATGACATAGACTCCAGGGGCCCCTGGAATTTCCAAGTATTGATTCACCAGGACTCGCCCATCTCTGGCTTTCTCGAAAGGCAGCGATGCCATAACAGCCACCGGCTTCACCCCCGCTACCCAAATAACAGTGTGAGTCGATATAGTCTGCCCATCAGCAGTCTGGATACCACCTGACCAGACCTTGGTAATGCGAGTTCCCAATAGAACCTCAATTCCTCGAGAGCGCAGCCGGCTGATAGCCAGTTCTGACATTTTAGCCTTCAGGCCAGATAAGAGAGCATCTTGTGCCTCAACCAAGAGCACTCGAACCTGAGGCGTCAGAGAAGGGTAGTTCCGTATCAATACCTTGCACAGGAAGTCCTGAATAGCCGCCACCAGTTCTATACCGGTGGGCCCACCTCCCACCACCACAAAGGTGAGTAGTTCACGCTGGCGTTGTTCATCTCCTTCCCGCAATGCCGCCTCGTAGTTGTCCAAGATGTAATTGTGGATGCTGACAGCATCTCCCAGAGATTTCAAGCTTAGCGAATTTTCCTCGACATCGGCCATTCCAAAAAAATTGGTAGTGCTGCCCAAAGCCACCACCAAATAGTCCCACTCCATCTCTCCATCATCGGTACTGACCACCTTCCTTCCCACATCTATGCTCTGCACCCGACTCTGCCTGAATTTAACCGGTCCTGCGGCACCCTTTCTGTTCAGCAGAGCAGGCAGGGGGAAAGCGATACGACGGGGCTCAACGCTCCCGCTAACTACATGCCATATAAAGGGCAGGGGGTGATGATAATTCCGCTGGTCCACCAGTGTTACCTCCAGCCCCGGTGCACCAGCGGAGGCCTTCTTCAACTCCAGTGCAGCGCCAATCCCCGCCGCGCCTGCGCCCAGGATAAGCACTCTCTTTTTGTCTCCACTCTCAGCCATCTAACACCAGAAGAATTCTGCTCCTCTCACTAAGTTTAGCGCCCGTTTATCTCAACGTCAATGGTTAGTATTAGCCTTCTCTTCCTTCAATCCCTATGCCGGGTCAGCTTGCAGGTGGGTCTAGGCGCGATTAGACCTTAGTATCTCTTCCAGGACTTCCGGACATCCGTCACCCGCGATTAGTATGTAACTTGATTTGTGGTACGTCTATTCTGACTACGCCATCGATAGGGCTGGTAGCTATCAAGCACTGCCTATCAGTTTGGGGATTAGATATGATCTGCCCTTCCTGGACGGAAATGCTTACCCCAGCCACACCAGCCAGGACGCTGATTCTGACCACGTGAGGAAGACTGCCCACAGGATAGAGCAGAGGAGAATTCTCATCTGAACTGCTAAAATGCTCCTGTGGAGCATGTATGGCCTGTAGAATGCTAGTCGGGATTGGCAAATTGCCTGTAGCCAGATTACTGGACGATTTCAAGCTGATGGCTCAAAACAAGAATGAAAGGCATGAACATTGGGGCCGTCCCGATCATATTCAGGGCGATGGCTGGGGTATAGTGACAGGGAGGTCGGGAGAACTCGAATCCTATAAGAATGCTGTTGCATGTTGGAGAGACCCGAGATTCGCCGATTTCTATGGCGCCGATCTGGATTTCATAATGCTGCACGCGAGGAAAGCCTCGCCGGGCATAGCGGTGAAACACGAGTTCACGCACCCATTCGAGGAAGATGGCTGGTACTTCTGCCATAATGGAACAGTTCACGATTTCAAGGCCGGAGAACAAAGTGACGCGCAACAGCTATTCGCACTGCTCCTTGAAGATCTGAAGGCATGCCAGGACGTAACGGAAGCCATAAGAGCAACAGCGAGGTCCTTGAAGGAGTATTCGGCGCTCAACTTCATACTGTTCAGAGACGATCACATTCACATCCTCAACATGTACGGAGAACGTGGCAAGAAAACCCCGAAGTACTTCACGATGAAGTATTCGCAGGCAGACGATTACACAGTCGTATGTTCTGAACGGCTACCCAGTTCTGCTGGAGAATGGAAGGAAATGGAAAACGGAACGCTTCTGACGCTGACTATTCCGGACGGAACGACCGAAATCTGCGACATATCAAGTTAGGAGACAGGAGTTCTCCAGCGCTGGGTGAAGCTTTGACTCACTGAGCACACTGTAGCGTTCATGCGGGTTCAGCCGCAGTTAGACCTCAGTATCTCCTCCAGGACGTCCTGCCACCTGTCGCCCGCGAGCCTGGTATCTAACCTGATCTGTGTGGCACCTGTCTTGACTGCTGCGTCGATAGCGCTGCTGACTGTTAGCCGTCCGCCCTCGGTTCGGGGCCTTATCACGATTTGCCTTCCTTGCCTGGAAACAGAGCTTACGCCAGCCTTTATAGCCAGAACCTTGATCTTCACCATGTAAAGCAGATTATCCACAGGCTGAGGCAGCGCGCCGAATCTATCTTTGAATTCCTGAACGAAATCGGCCACTTCTTCTATGAGCTCCAACCCGGCGAGTCTGTGGTAGAGGCCCAACCGAGTACCCAGATTGGGAACGTACTCCTCCGGTATGTAGGCAGCCAAGGGTAGCGATATGCTGGGGGATTCGTTCTGTTGCCCTGCAACAACACTCCTTTTGATTCCACCCTCGCCTGTTCCTCTCCCTTCAGGAGAGATGTTCGGAGAAGATGCCTTCGACTCCTCCACCGCCTCAGCAAGCAGTTGACAATAAAGGTCAAAGCCGAGCGCGGCTATATGCCCGCTTTGCTTAACACCCAGAAGATTGCCTGCTCCCCGGATTTCCAGGTCCTTCATAGCGATACCGAATCCGGAACCCAGTTCGGCAGCCTCGAATATGGTCCTGAGCCTCTTATGGGCCTGCGGAGTCAGCAGTTTCCCTTCGTCGAAAAGAAAATACGCGTAAGCCTGGTTGATACCACGTCCCACTCTGCCTCTTAGCTGGTAAAGCTGGCCCAGACCGAACTTGTCAGCCTGATTGACAATCAACGTGTTGACGTTAGGCATGTCCAGACCTAACTGGATGATGGTGGTAGTCAGCAGGACATCATACTTACGAGAGACGAAATCGGCCATCACCTTCTCTAGTTGCTCTTCATGCATTTGCCCGTGAGCTATGGCGATTCTGACCTCAGGTACCAAATCCTGTAACTTGCCGGCGGCCAGACCAATGCTCTGAACACGGTTATGGACGAAGAAGACCTGACCGTTTCTCTCCAGTTCACGCAATATCACCTGCCTGACCAGAGTGGCATCGTAAACCCCAACGTAGGTCTTGATGGACAGGCGTTCTTCGGGAGGCGTTTCCACTATGCTCATATCCCTGATTCCGCTTAAGGACATGTGAAGGGTGCGCGGGATAGGAGTGGCGCTGAGTGCCAGGGTGTCCACTTCCTTCCTTATCTGCCTGAGTTTCTCCTTCTGCACGACACCGAATTGCTGTTCCTCGTCGATTATCACCATTCCGAGGTCCTTGAATGAGATGTCCTTTTGCAGCAGGCGGTGAGTACCGATGCAGATATCCACAGTGCCATTGGCCAAGCCCGCAATGATCTCTCTTTCCTTTTCCGGGGGACAGAAGCGGCTCAGCATCTCTACTCTCAGAGGAAAAGTCTGCAGCCTCTCAGTAAACGTAATCAAATGCTGCTGAGCGAGTATGGTGGTCGGGACCAGAATGGCCACCTGTTTATTATCCATAACCGCCTTGAAGGCAGCGCGCAGTGCTATCTCGGTTTTGCCATAGCCGACATCTCCGCAGATAAGCCGGTCCGTGGGCTTAGCCCCCTCCATATCCTTCTTGACCGTCATGATGGCCTCAACCTGGTCCGGTGTTTCCATATAGGGGAATGAAGCCTCCAGTTCCTGCTGCCACAGTGAATCCGGGGAGAAAGCGAAGCCGGGAGCTATCTCCCGAGCGGCATAAAGGTCGAGTAGCTCGTGAGCGATTTCCGCCACCGACTCCTTGACCCTTCTCTTGGTCCTTTGCCATTCCCTGCTCCTCAAGCGGCTCAAGG
Organism: Dehalococcoidia bacterium; assembly: GCA_004376695.1. Taxonomy (GTDB): domain Bacteria; phylum Chloroflexota; class Dehalococcoidia; order GIF9; family AB-539-J10; genus RBG-13-51-36. The sequence continues at coordinate 10,746 of SOJB01000069.1, forward strand.
GTGGTGCCTGGTCGCCAGCACCGATATAGCGGCTTATGCGGTCTATCCTCTCAATGGGCACGTAGAGCCTGTCACCGGCGGCATACTCCAGAACAAGGTATTCTCCCTCGATCCCGTGGGAGAACATCCTGGTCAGACCGTTGAACCTGGCGATGCCGTGATCGACATGGACGACATAATCGCCGGGGACTAACTGGGGAAGGAACCACCGGCGGGGTATCCGCTTCTTCTTCCCTGCTCGCGGCTGCTTAACAAAGCCGAAGAGCTCAGTATCGGTGATAAGAGTCAACCCGTCGGCCATCAGCCAGCCCCCATCCAGTGAGCCCTGAAGGACTGTGATTGAACCGGGCGGAGGTACCTGCTCTATCTCGGATGCGGGCGAAGTATGAATATCCTCCTTCTGTAGAAGCTCAGCCAGACGATTTGCCTGGTGGCTAACTACCAACACCCGCTGTCCCTGCTCGACAAGCTTCCTCGCTGTTGTGAGGAACCTCTCCAGCTGTCCTCCGTAACTCTGAGGCCTAACGAAGGGCAAAGCCTGTCCATAGCCCTGGGGGGCATTCCATGTTTCCATGGTCAGGCGATGTCTCACTTCCATCTGCGACTCCAGTTCTTCCCAGGCAAGGTAAGGAGACGGAAAGTCTTGAGGTAGCTCGCCTCTTTCCATCTTAGTCGCTCTCAATTCTTGGGTCTCCCTGTTTAGCCTCGTGACGACGAGTCCGATTCCTTCCGGCTCATCGAGAATGAGCAGAGCATTCCTGCCAAGGTAATCGAACACGCTTCCGGTGTTGAACAGAGGGAAGTAAAACTCAGCCCCGGGAAACCACTGTCGCTCCTGCAGTCTGACCAAGTCTACCTCGAAGCGCTGCTTCACCTCAGGAGTGCAGCTATCTGAGTCGAGAATCGCCAGTCGAGAGTTCTCTGCCATTGGCATCAACTCCCTGGCCGGGGTTAGAATCAGCGAGGAAATCGGACCGCTTGAGCGCTGGCTTTCCGGGTCGAAGCACCTCATGCTCTCTATCCGGTTGCCAAAGAACTCTATTCGCACCGGCAACTCGCTGAAAGGCGTAAAGACATCGACGATGCCACCCCGCTTGCTCATCTGGCCAGGTACTTCAACGACGTCCTCCACTTCGTAGCCCATGGTTTGCCATCGGCGCAGTAATTCCAATGGGTCGGCAGCCATGCCTGGCTCTAGAACGTGGCAGGCAGCAACGAAATCCCCGTGAGGTATAGTCTTGCTCATGATTGCCAGGGCTGAGGCGACTATCAAGGGCGCTTGTGTCGCCCTGAGCGCCAGCGAAGGGTCTTCGGATTCCTCGTGGAGACCGCTATCCAGGAGATTCTTCGGTCGTCCCGATTTCATCGGGGCTCCCTCACAATGCCAGGACCCAAGAGGCCCGTGAAGCGCCAGAATAGTCAGCGCCCTCAACCTCTCCAGCATCTGACGGCTGAAAGCTGATAGCCGATAGCTATCATAAGGGAGGAAGTCCAGCTCCGGGAGGCGATGCAATTCGACGGAAGGAGGACACCAGACTCGAAGTTGCTCGTGGAGCTTTCTAGCGCTCTCGGGTTGAGCGGTCACTACCATAATGGGCACATTGAGCTCGTGGTAGAGGGCAGCGATCACGTACGGTCTGGCGGCATCGAGTACAACCGCCTTATGCTCACTTTCTGCTGTCGACAGGTCCCTCACCAATTGCCTGTAGGCAGGCATTTCCTGGAGCAAAGCGAGTAGAAGAGAGAGATTCACCGGTTGCCCTTCGTTAGCCATCAGACACTATTATAGTAACCCCGCCAGACGATTGGCAATTCGAACGGAAAGCCAAAGGCTAGAGAAATCTGGATATCCTGAGCAGTGCAGGAGCGCTCCGCTGAGCCTGGCTTAACGACCAGGTTCCTCGCCTTCCGGTCAAACCTACAAGTGAATGTTGCCAGACAATAGTCTATAATATACTAGCAGGGAATGCTGTCCCGGTAAGGCATGTGAAGTCCTGCCCCGGCAAGTAGATCGAGCCAGGGACGCGATAACGATAGGTTAGACATGACGGTCCGGAAGAAACTCTCTCGGCTGGCAGGTTATTCCCAGGAGCTGGGCCTGGATTTGAAGAAGGAAGAACACAGGTTCAGGTGGTTCTTGGCTTCAATTCTTCTTGCGGGGGGGGTTCCGTCGCAGATAGCCAAGAAGGCCTACAGGGAGTTCGAAAGGGAGGGCATCGTGACTCCTGAGAGCATCATTGACGCAGGCTGGGACAGGCTGGTGGAGGTCCTGTGTGCGGGAGGCTACGTTGTCTACGACTTCGCCACGGCCTCGAAGCTGCTGGAAACAGCATCTAAGCTAAAAGAGAGGTATGGCTCACTGGAGAACCTGTATGCGCAGGCAAGAAACAACAGGGACCTGGAGAAGAAGTTGCAGGAATTCAAAGGTGTGGGGCCTACTACCGTAGACACATTCTTGAGGGAGCTAAGGAGCATCTGGGAAAAGGCAAGACCTGGCCTCTCTCCGGTTGCTAGAGATGTAGCTTCCAAACTCGGTCTTGGTGACGAAGACCTTGAACACCCCGCAGTGGAGGTAGGTCTGGTAAGAATAGGGCTTGACTTCTGCAAGGGCAAACAGTGCTTTGCTTGCCCCGTCCGAAAGGAATGCTCCAACCCCGCTGACCAGCAACATGCAGGGTAGGCTCACCTGTGATAGCCCCGATACTGGCTATCAGACGAACCTCCATGAGTTCCGGATGGCAACTGCTGGAGCTTTAGCTGCCGCTCAGGTATAGGGCCGACAATATCAGCGCAGCCATTCAAGCCGCTCACAGAGACTCCCGGATAACCGTCAGGAAGGAATCCCGCCGAAGCGAGACGAACTATATCACTGCCTGGCAACCGCCAGAAACCCAGACAAGGCCATCGTCTTCGGCCACTGGAGAAAAGAGGAGCGATGGGTTACAATTAGGGCCTGCAAGAATCATCATCTTGATGAAGGGACCTAATCAATGACAAAAGGCCAGAATGCGTTGACTGAGGTCGAATCCAAGGAGCTTCTTAAGAGGGCGGGGATACCTGTTGTTGCGACGAAGCTCGCCCGAAGCAAGAGGGAGGCCCTTTCCATAAGCAAGGAAATGGGCTTTCCTGTAGTACTGAAGATATGCTCCCACGATGTTGTCCACAAGACCGATTCCGGCGGCGTTCGATTAGGACTGGCCAACGCTGCACAAGCGGGCAGGGCTTACAGTGAGATTCTATCATCGGTCAGACAGGCACATCCCGAATCCCGGATTCAGGGTGTATCGGTGCAGCCGATGGCTCCGCCGGCGGTAGAAGTGATCGTCGGCATGAGCAAGGATCCTCAGTTCGGTCCTGTACTCATGTTCGGTCTCGGAGGCATACTCGTAGAGGTGTTGAAGGACGTCTCCTTCAGAATAGTCCCTGTTAGCGAAAGGGATGCCGGGGAGATGGTCAGGGAAATAAAGGGATATCCCATACTGAAAGGATACAGAGGCCAGAAGCCGGCCAGTATCCCTGCATTGGAAAAGCTAATAGTCAAGGTATCTCAGTTTGTGGAGAAGAATCCTCAGATAGAGGAGCTTGACCTCAATCCCGTATTCGCCTATCCCGATAAGGCAGTGGCGATGGATGCCCGCATTATCCTAGAGTAATAGCAGATAGATCGCTATCGCAAGGACGAGAAGCTGACCAGGAATTCGACGGGACACATCGGACTTCCCGAGGATCGACTTTGTTTGAGGAAAAGCTTAAGGAACTTGAGCCTGTCTTCTATCCCAAGTCGATTGCCGTCGTCGGCGCATCGGCTGGCTCGATAAAAGCCGGCTCTTTGTGGGTCCATACATTGGTATCCGCCGGTTTCCCGGGACCTGTTTACCCGGTTGGCTCCAGGGGCGGCCGAATTCGCGAACTCGAGATCTTCCCTAACGTTCGCCTGATCCCTGGAGACGTAGACTATGTTATCGTAGCCATTCCCCGACAATCCGTGTTGGAGCTCCTCGATGATTGCGCAGTCAAAGGCGTCAAAGCTGTCCAGTTCTTCACTGCTGGATTCAGCGAGATGGATGTGCAACAGGGATACAATCTGGAGCAGCAAATGCTCGATAAAGCACGCCAGGGAGGCGTTCGCATCATCGGCCCGAATTGCATAGGTGTCTATTGCCCGGAATGGAGAATCCCATTCCTCATGGGGAGACTTGGTGAAGGCGGTTCCGTGGGCTTTGTCTCCCAGAGTGGCGGCGTCGCTGGCAAATTGGCGACGACTGGTATAGCCCGCCGTATCAACTACAGCAAGGGAATTAGCTTTGGCAACGGCATCGACCTCGACGCCAGCGATTTCTTGCAGTACCTGGCTGCCGACCCCAAGACCGACGTCATCGGCGCGTACCTGGAGGGCACCAGAGACGGAATCCGCCTTTTCAACACCATAAAGGAAGTAGCCCCAGTCAAGCCGCTGGTCGTTTGGAAAGGAGGGAGAACAGAGGCCGGCGCTCAGGCTGCCATGTCCCACACCGGCTCTTTAGCCAGTTCAGGAGCCATCTGGTCTGCAATGCTAAGACAAGCCGGTGCCATAGAAGTGCACAGTCTGGAGGAGTTGACCGACACCCTCCTTATCTTCCAGCAAGTCAGACATTGGCAAGGTGCCAACGCAGCTATCATCGGCGGTCTCGCTGATGGGGGCGGTGGCATCTCGGTATCCGGAGGCGATGCCTGTACGGAGAATGGGCTCAATGTCCCTCCTCTCTCCTCCAAGACGCGCAGGGAGCTGAGAAAACTCCTCGGGGAAGTAGGTAGCATCCTGCGCAATCCAGTAGACGTGAGTCAGTCACAATTCCGAGGCCTGCCGACTCTATTTCAGGCCATAGACTTGGTGACGAGGGATGCCGCTATCGATGTTGTCTTGATTCAGGAGGATATCGACATCCTCCTACCGATTTACTCCCAGAAAGGACTGGAGGAGATAAACGAATTCTTCGTAGAGCTCGGAAGCAGGCAGAACAAGCCCATAATAGTGGTCTTGCCGCCTGGCTCGGCTGAGCCAGAACGATTACAGCTAGAGCAAAAGCTCCTCGCAGCCTCCATCCCTGTCTTCTGTTCCGTGGAACGTGCGGCTAAAGCCATCTTCAATACCAACATGTACTTGTGCCGGCACGGGAACAAGGCCAGCCACACAAGGAGATTCGAGCTACCCCTCCAGGCGCGCTCCGGCTCATAGGCCAGAATGACTGCGCGCTCGGAGAGCCAAGGGAGCTTTGCAAAGCCTCCTGCGACAAACTATAATTGGCCGTTATGCCGTTCACGGTAAACCGCAGTGTGCCTGCTGCCTTGGGCGAGATAGCCCGCCTGCTATCTTCCCAGGGAAGGCAAGCCTACATCGTCGGTGGCTTCATCCGCGATTGGCTATTGGGGAGAGAGACAAATGACATAGATATCGCCGTGAGTCGGGACGCCATAACCGCAGCTCGTGACGTAGCCTCAGAGATAGGGGGCAGCTTTGTGCTCCTTGACGAAGTCAACGGGATAGCTAGAGTCGTGGTGACCGAAGATGAGCAGCAAATCGAGGATTTTCGCGGCGCAGAGTGGCATTTTGATTTCTCTCAGTTCTCCCGGGACATCGAGTATGATCTTGCCCGCCGCGATTTCACCATAAACGCCATGGCACTGGAACTCAGCCGGTTTGCCGCCGCTGGCACAACCGCCGATATTCGCCGACAGTTATCACGCTTTCTTGCCGAAGAGCGATTTCGCGAGAAGATTATCGACCCTTTTTGCGGGCAAGAGGACTTGAGAAACAGGCTGGTGCGGCGAGTAAGCGAGGGAATCTTCGAAGCGGACGCTGCCAGGCTGTTGCGCGCCGTGAGGCTGGCTGCCGAGCTTGATTTCACCATCGAGCCCGAGACAGAATCCTTGGTTCGCTCCTATTCCCAGGCTGTCACAGCAGTTTCCGGGGAGAGGGTCAGAGAAGAACTGCTTCGCGTGCTCACTTTGCCCCACGCTGCTTACCATCTGAGGTACCTAGATGAGCTTGGCTTGCTTCTGGCTCTGATTCCCGAGCTAGCAGAGGCCAAGGGAGTGGAGCAGCCAACGGTGCACTTCTGGGATGTCTTCGAACACTCATTACAGACCGTGGCTACCGTAGAATTCCTGATGAGAGAATGCGACTGGGAGCACGGCAACGAAGACATGCTGGCTATGGCTCCCTGGTCCGACGTAATAGGCAATCACCTATCCCAGGAGGTTTCCAGTGGCAGTACCCACAGGGTCCTGCTCAAGCTGGCAGGGTTACTCCATGATGTAGCAAAACCAATGACAAAGAGTATTGATGACACGGGTAGAGCGAGGTTCTTGGGCCACACCAAACAAGGAGCGGCTATGACTGCGGGCATCCTGGCAAGGCTACGGTTCAGCAATCGGGAGATACGACTGGTGGAGGGCCTTGTCTACCACCACCTGCGTCCGGTTCAGATGGGGGATGGTCAGCTGCCCACCCAGCGGGCGATTTATCGCTACTTCCGGGATACCGGCGAGGCCGCCATCGATATTCTGCTCCTGGCTCTAGCCGATTATCTCGCCAGTCGCGGGCCGCTCGCATCCATGGAGGAGTGGAATAACCATTGCCAGGCAATGAACTACATACTTGCCGAGCATGAGAAACAGCAGGCAAAAATCGTGCCTGTGAAACTTATCGACGGCCATGATATAATGCGCATGTTTGGCTTGGGACCGGGACCATTGATCGGCAGGCTCTTGGCCAGAGTTCACGAGGCTCACGCCAGCGGCGAGTTAAGCACCAGAGAAGACGCATTAGCCCTGGTTGGAAAGGAGCTGTCAGATACAAGCGGTCAGCAAGCGGAGCCTCGCTAGAATCAGCGAAATAGCGGCGACAAACAGTCGCTAGCACAAAGGTAGACTGAATTGAGAAGGAAAAACGCTTATCTACTGATTTTCATCCTCGCCCTGTTCGGCTTCGCCCTGTGGTCCGTAGTGCCGCTGGACAGGGATGCCTTCGGCAGGCAGGGACTGAGACTGGGGCTCGACCTTGCCGGCGGAAGCTACCTCGTTTACGAGGCGGATGTCAGTGCTGTTCCGCCCGACGAAACGGACGAAATCATGGAGGGGGTGCAGGGAGTTATCGCCAGGCGTATCGATGCCCTGGGCATAACTGAGCCCATCGTTCAGGTGCAGAAACGAGAAGGCGAGTACAATATCGCCATCCAACTGCCCGGTGTAGCTGACGTAGAAGAGGCTAAGAGGATGGTTGGACTCTTCACCGTGCTCGAATTCAGGGAGTGGAGCGATGCGGAGGGAGATTGGATTCCGGCTCTGGGAACAGTCACGATTGATGGTGAGGCAAGGGAACTAGCTCTCAGCAGCAGATACTTCAGCGAAGACGCTTTTGTCGACATAGACGAGTTCGGCAGACCGTTCCTGGTGTTTAAATGGAACGAGGAGGGGCAACAGCTCTCGGAACAGATAACGGGCCGCCTTATCGGGAAACAGTTGGCTATTTTCCTTGGCGATCAGCCGCTCGAGGGGGACGATGGTGATATCATCGCCCCGGTGGTCCGGGATGTGATAATTGAGAGTGGGGTAATCGAAGGGCTGAGCCTTGTCGATGCCCAGAGCTTGTCGCGATTCCTCAATGCAGGGCGGATCGACGTCCCGCTGGGGAGGTGGGCAGAAGATGGCTCCGGCGTATTTGAACAAGATGTTCCCCTCTACGAATGGACCGTAGATGCCACCTTGGGGGCCGACTCCATCAGGAAGAGCATCGTGGCGGCAGGAATAGGGATAGCGCTATTGCTGCTGTTTATGCTTGTTTACTATCGTCTGCCCGGCGTCATCGCCTGCCTTAGCCTGGGGATCTATGGCGTCGTGCTTTTGTCCATCTTCAAGCTTCTCCCTGTAACCCTGACCCTGCCTGGCGTAGCCGGCTTCATCCTGTCGCTGGGCATGGCGGTGGATGCCAATATCCTGATCTTTGAGCGCACCAAGGAGGAGATGCGCGGGGGGCGCAGCTTAGGCGCTGCGGTCGAAGCGGGGTTCAATCGTGCCTGGACCGCTATCAGAGATAGCAATATCACCACCTTTATCGCCTGCTTCATCCTCTTCTGGCTAGGCGGCGAACTGGGCGCCTTAATGGTCAGGGGTTTCGCCATAACCTTGTTTATCGGTGTGGCTTTGTCCATGTTCACAGCCATCGTCATTACGAGAACGCTACTCCGCCTGATTGTGAGCAGCCGCGTGATCACCAATCCAGCAGCTTACGGAGTAACCGCATTGCGGACTAACCGAGGAATCTGAGATGATAGACATTGTCGGTAAGAAGCACTGGTTCTTCCTCATTTCAGGGATACTGATAGCTATTGGCTTGGTTTCGCTGGTCGTCTCTCACGTACAGCTTGGAGCCCCGCTACGACTGGGCACGGATTTTACCGGCGGCACCTCCATGATTCTTCAATTCAGCGCTGATGCAGAGGTCTCACAAGGTCAGTTGCGGAGTCAGTTGACGAGGCTGGGACATGACGAGGCGCTTATTCAATACGCCGGCGAGGACAATTTCATCATCCACACCAGGGGGATAACCTCGGAGAAGGCAAAGGAGCTAGCAGGGGAACTCGAGGAAGAGCTGGATTCGGAGGTCAGGATAGTCGATTTCCGTTCGACGTCGCCTGCGGTAGCTGCCAGAACGGCGCGTAATGCCTTTATCGCCGTGATAGTGGCGGCCGTGGCCATGATGCTTTACATTGTCTGGGCGTTTCGTCGCATGCCCAATCCCTTTCGCTGGGGCACCTGTGCCGTCATCGCTCTTATCCACGATGTATTCATAATAGTCGGTATTTTCTCCCTCCTGGGCCGGTTTGCCGGCGTGACAGTTGATTCCATGTTTATCACCGGGCTGCTTGCCGTTGTCGGTTACAGCATTAACAATACTGTGGTTATCTTTGACCGCATTCGAGAAAACGTATCCAGGCGAGTCAGGCCCGACTTCTCCGCGACGGTAAACGACAGCCTCGTAGAAACGCTGGGAAGGTGTCTGAATACTGCCCTGACCACCCTTTTTGTGCTCATGGCCCTCTTCTTGTTTGGCGGAGCCACCATACAGTACTTCGTCCTCGTGTTGGTGCTCGGCGTTATCATCGGCACCTACAGCTCTCTCGGCATCTCCAGCCAACTTCTGGTGGTGTGGGAAAAGCGGGAATGGCGCTCGCTCCTGCCCTTCGCCAGGAGACCGGCCTAGCTAAGGATGCAGGACTGGTCTCCAGTACCTGAGCTTCAGAATCGTACCCGAACCCAGACCTCCGGATTCAAGTTACCATTGCCCGCAGAACAGATTCCCTTTCCGCGCTTTCTCATGCCGTCACCCATGCGCACGAGGGCGGAATCCACCTGGCAACACGACCGCTTCGCCTCCTGTCATTCCTGGCACCGACAAGTCGGGGCCAGGAATCTCACCTTACCTCAGGCTAGACTCCGTTCGCTTCTGTCTGTCGCCTACTATGAAGTTGTGCTGAGGGTAGGCCAAGTGTTACAATCGCGATGAGAGACCTGTGCTGGCCTAATACCTGGTCTGAGCGCGTCTACAGCAGACAACAAAGGAGGTTATGTAGATGGATAAGTCTAAGAGCACAAAAGGATGCGAGCATCCGGAGAGGCTGAAAGGCAAACCAGATGAATGCAGTCCCGAACAGATCAAGGAGTGCCACGGCGAGGCTGCAGGACATTCCTGCTCAAAAGGAAAGTAGCCCAGCCAGCGGATTCGAAGAGGACAAAGACACGAGAAACAGCGTGCAGACTCAGGCAAGAGCCTTACTAATCGCTACCTGGCGATTGCCTCCTTAAGCCCATCCGGTTTGCTACGGAGTGCAAGGGGCAGCAGATCCGGGCTTAAGCTCTCAGCATTGCCTGATATCGGTCTGGGAAATGGAGCAGTTGTGAAACCTAACCACGAGCCGCGAGTTCTTCTTCAGTATAAGTCTGGTGAAGAACTGATTCTGAGCCTGAAACCTGACGCAGATCTAATCCAATCGATAACTGAACTTGCCGCGCACAGGAGAATCGAGACGGCAAGCTTTGCGGCAATCGGTGCCCTGAAGCGGGCCAAGCTGGGCTATTACGACCAGAAGAAGAATCGATATCGGGAGATAAAGATTGATTCGCCTCACGAAATGGCAAGTTGTGTAGGAAACATCTCGCTAATGGATGGAGAGCCCTTCGCTCATGTACATGTAGTACTCGCCGATGCAACGGGAAATACGAGGGCTGGTCATCTGCTGGAAGGAATCGTCTTTGTCGCCGAAGTCCACCTGCGCACATTAGAAGGCCCGAAGCTTGAGCGAAAATACGATGAACCGACTGGCCTTTGGCTCTGGAACGCAGAATAGGAAGAGGGCCAGAGCTTAGGTCAACACACGGCGCCGTCTGATGCCCTCGTTCATATACTTGATGGTAAAGCAGAAATCATCATCTCCGGCAAACCTTTTCATCTGAAGGAAGGGGAGATGGTGGTAATGCGCGCTAATCAACCACACGCTGTGGAAGCAGAAGCAACATTCGAGATGATCCTCACGATGATACGGTCCTGATACATGACACACGATCAAGCCAGTGAGGTTGCCTGACGGACTGGCAAGACCCAGACCGGGACACGACTAATCTGACACGGTTATGTAATCCTTGATTCTCTCGAATGTCGCTGGGCCGATGCCGCTCACCTCAAGCAAATCCTCGATTCTGCCGAAAGGGCCATGCTCACTGCGGTAACCGATAATAGCCTGAGCTCTCACTTCACCTATCCCGGGCAGAGCCTCGAGAAGCCATGACTCAGCCCGGTTGATGTCTATTCTCTGCGCCTGATCGCCCTCGCCTTTTCGTGGAATATGAATCTTGATCTGGCTGAGATCGGCATCGGATTCGACCCCGGCATCAAGAAGAAGAGCCCGTATTGTGTCTCCCTCTCTCAGAGGATAGATGCCAGGGTTGGCCACGGCGCCCACGATGTAGAGCTGCCCGCTTCTTTCCGGTGGTTCTACTTGACATAACACGATTTCCACTGGCTGGCTTCTGCTGTGGTCTACCGCCAGCATAACGCCGCCGACTATTGCGGCGATTGCCAGGAAGACAGTCACTAACAGGTAGATTCTACTGGCACGGCTCATGATATAACTCCTTTCTAAATAAACAGCGTTCTACATAATCGCAAAATTCCCTTCTCTCCACTGTATCCCAAAACAACCACTCCGTCTAGTGAATCCACCTTTCGCGGAATGGGTTTCTGACAGTGCCCCTCTTGACATCATCACAAGCCTACACATACAATCTGGTAATAGTGCTAAATGGTCGATTAAACGAGGAGAAATGGATATGTGGCTAGTCTTATATTGGACGGGACCTATTGGCGTTGGCATTTTCCTTGTGTGCTTGGGTGGCATGATCTACCTACTCCATAAAGCTGACGAGATAAGTAAGCACACAAAGGCATTTGCCAGGGAAAAAGGGCTGGAGAAGAAAAAGGAGTAACCGCGGTCGTTTAGCAACTCGGATCGTCATTGCTGGCCCTTCGCTCAGAACCGAAGGAGAAGGACCTTACCTTCGCTCGGGGTGAACTCCGTGGCGTAGACTCCGGCAAAGCACCGGGTTTATCAGGGAGCGTATCATGAATTGCTCGCCCTATGTCCCGGTGATAAAATTACCGTATGGCAAGAGGTCCCGGCGTGATAGCAGTCAACCGCAAAGCTTACCACGACTATCATATTCAGGAGAACATCGAGGCGGGCATTGTTCTCAAGGGTTCCGAGATTAAGTCCGTCAGGGCAGGCAAGGTAAACCTCAGTGACGCCTATGCCAAACCCGAGAACGGTGAGCTGTGGCTGTACAATAGTCACATTGCTTCCTATGATGCTGCCAGCTATAACACCCATGAACCGACCAGGCCTCGGAAGCTTCTTCTTCATAGGAAGGAGATCGACAACATTGTCGGCAAAGTAATACAAAAGGGTTTGACTGTAGTGCCCTTGAAGTTGTATATTAAACACGGGGTGGCCAAGGTGGAGTTGGGAGTAGCCAAAGGAAAGAAGGTCTACGATAAAAGGGAGACCATCGCCCGGCGGCACGCGGACAGGGAGATGGACAGGGCCATGAAGCAGAGAAGGAGGTGACGGGAAAGCAGGCCAGGATACGGGGGCGCGTGGGTTCGACGGGGGAAGGCCCACAGAATTGCAGGCTGAGGTGCCACTAACCTCATAAAACAAGTGGCAAAAGATAACTGGCGAACCTGTTTACGCTTAACGGGTAACATCTAACCCGGGTTCTCCTCGAAGGTCGGGATTAGGTGTCAGAAAAATCGAGGTGCTCCAATCCTGACGCCGATACGGGTTGGCTAAGAAGCATTGGCTAGTCTAGCTGTACTCGGCCAGCAGATTAAAGCTAGATGAGATAAGGGAGCTGGCTAAGCTTGTAGGATATTCTGGCAACCTTCTCTTGGACGGGGAGTTCAACCCTCCCCCGCCTCCACCAGGGAATACCGAGGCGCTAGCGGTTCACTGCTGGCGCCTTTCATGTCTGGATGAGGTCTCGTCATAATGCAGGCCGATCGAGGGGCAATCGCCACTCTGTTCGGGAACGAGTGATATAATCATGCACAAACGCTTCTGGGAGATAGACCTTCTACGCACGAACGCCATAGCAGTGATGCTAGCCTTCCATACGCTCTATCTACTCAGCTACTTCGGGATACACTACACCAATCTGCAGCGCGGGTTCCCGTTGTGGTTTGCCGCAGGAGGTGGAACTTTCATCTTCCTCGCCGGAGTATCGCTCGCAATCAGCCATTCCAGAGCAAAGAGAATGTCGGGGTTCATGGTGCGAGGTCTGCAGATACTTGCATTGGGCATGGCGATCACACTCGTTACATGGCTGATCTCCAGAACGGGGTATGTTAGATTCGGCGTACTACACTTCTTCGGGGTTGCGTTCATACTCGGACCCCTTTTTCTAAGATTCCGCTTCATCAACCTGATACTGGGCATCGCTCTCATGGCAACAGGCTTTTTCCTGCGCAGTACCTCCGTCGACTTCCCATGGCTGTTCTGGCTTGGGCTGAGGCCCCATACCTGGCGCATGTTCGACTACATCCCTCTGCTGCCATGGTTTGGTCTCTTTCTCATCGGGATGTTCAGCGGCAAAATGCTATACCCGGAGGGGAATAGACGATTCAGTATTCATCAATTCAGCGGCCCTATCATCTCAGCGCTGACCTTTCCGGGAAGACATCCGCTGGTGATATACCTTCTCCAGTGGCCGGTAATCATAGGTGCCCTTCTCATCCTGTATCCCGCCAATGTGCTCCCTTACTTCCCATTCTAAACACAGCATCAGAGCTACTCCGACGCGCTAGTAACTAGTGAACAGGATCATCATCACATACATGCCAAAATGTATGATAAAACAAGGCAGAACCGACCTCGTTCTGTATGCCACGTAACCGAAAATGAAGCCACCGGGGATGCAGAGTAGCGTCTCTAAGAAAGGTTTCCCTAGATGAAGCAGCACAAAAGGAATGGTCTGCACGAAGATGGCACTCTTGCCTATCGATTCTTCCAGGCCGAACAGCATGTATCCGCGGAACAGAAACTCCCAGGCAAACATAAGTAGCGCGGTGTTGAGCAGCAGATCGGGCCAGTCTACGACATCCATGCGGTAGTAAGAGCGAAACTCAGGCATCGTGCTGGCCTCATACAGAATCGGCGCCATGGCAGCAAGGCACACCGCGGTCAGAACTATCGAGGATCTCCAACGGCCGATGCGGATGCCGTATTGCCAGGGCTTATGCCGGAAAAGCAGTAAGCCCGCCGCCAGCGGGACCAGCAGGTAATAAATGAGTGCCGTTGCCTGGGGAAAATCGATGTTCAAAGGATAGTAACGTCTCAGGACTAATACCAGCGTGGATATGCCCACCACCGCCAAAAGGTTCAGGTCATAGCCCCATAACATCCGGTTCTTGACGTACC
>SOJB01000003.1 GCA_004376695.1 Dehalococcoidia bacterium
GGCAATCTGGTTTGATTCCTTCCCTGGAGGTGCCATAGCTGAAGGGCCCTGTGATATACTTCTGGCAAGAATTCGCCGGAGACAGAGATGAATCTGAAGCAGACCCTGGAGAACACCGCTCGTGAGATGCCGCGCAAGGAAGCTATCGTCTTTGGTGCTCAGAGGATTACCTATGGGGAACTGGATCAAGCTTCCAACAAGGTGGCCAGTGCCCTTGGAGAGCTGGGGATGGGAAAAGGCGACCATGTGGCTATCTTAATGTCTCATAGCCCTGAGTGGGTCATCAACTACTTCGGGGTAATCAAAGGCGGGGGCGTAGCTGTGCTGCTCAATCCCGCGCTCAAAGCGCCGGAACTCAATTCTCTCCTGCGAGACTCCGACTCAGAAATTCTGCTCACAGAAAGGGAATTCTCGCTGGTGTTTTCCTCGATGCTGGCTCACATTCCTTGCCTGAGACGCGCTGTTGAAGTTGATGGCGATTCCTACGCCAGGATGTTGGCTCGTAGCTCTTCCACGCCGCCCAGTATCGACATAGAAGACGAGGACGAAGCGACCATAATCTATACTTCGGGCGTTGTGGGAAGGCAGAAAGGTGCGGTGCATACGCACGCTTCTCTGATGGGAACTCCCCCCATAGTTTCGGCAGGCATACAACGGAAAAGCGACGATACCATCATAGACCTTGTTCGTTTCTCCCACCTTTTTGGCTTGTGCGAGGTTCTTCTTGGTTCCATCATCACAGGCTCCACCATTGTGCTGATTCCTGACTTCACGCCTAGAGTTGTCCTTGAGGCTGTCGAAAAGGAGAAAGGAAGCATTATCTTTGGGGTACCTGCCATGTACAATGCCCTGGCCATGGTGCGGGGCCGGGTCTTGCAGGGACATAACCTGAGTTCGCTGCGGCTGGCCGTTACCGCCGGGGCCAAGTCCTTTCCTGAGCTGATGAAGGCTCTGGAGGATAAGTTCACCTTATCCCTTTATGAAGTATATGGCCTTACGGAGGTATCAGCCGTCTCCATAAGCACCTTTGACAGCCGCAAACTGGGTACCGTTGGTAAGCCGATTTGTGGCATCAGAGTAGTAGATGACGATGGCAAGGAAGTTCCGCGCGGCGAGATCGGGGAAGCCCTGTTCAGTGCCCCCTGGGTGATGAAAGGATACCACAGAGCACCTGAACTCACGGCTGAAGTCCTTCGGGATGGCTGGTTTCACACGGGAGATCTGGTGAGAATGGATGAGGATGGCTACCTGGAGTACATAGAGAAGAAATCGTTCATAATAGTCACGCCTTCCGGGCTTAAGATCGGTCCGTCGGAAGTTGAATTCGTACTGCTAAAACACCCCGGCGTAGCTGAGGCAGCCTACGTAGGTATTGACGACGGTTACGGAGAGCAGATAGCGACGGCATTTGTGTCGCTCAAGGAGGGCCGGCACGCCACCGCAAAGGAGCTGTCCGACCTTTGTTACGAGAATCTGGCGGACTACAAGCTCCCCAAGAGGTTTCAGTTCGTGGAGAGCATTCCGAAAACTGCTTCCGGGAAGATAGACAGAAAGAGTCTCAAAGAGACGCCGATATCCCCGGGCAGTCCGCGTACTGCCCACTTATGATTGGACATCGTGCTGTTACCACTAGAAGGGCCTGTCGATCCACCAGGGGTAGAATTCCGGCATGTCGGAACTGGGTCTCATCGTAAATCTCGGCGGTCTCTTCTCAAGGAATGAGAGAATGCCTTCAGCGGCATCTGCCTGGCGACCAGTCCAGTACATGCATTTCGACTCGAGCCTGTGAGCTTCGATAGGATGGTCAGCGCCCAGCATTTTCCAGAGAAGCTGACGCGAGAGAGCAACGGAAATGGCGGAGGTATTCCGAGCGATTTCGGCGGCGATCTCACGCGCCCTGGGAATCAGGTCTTCCGGTGCCAGCACTTCGCTCACCAGTCCGTGAGCAAGCGCTTCGTGGGCGTCGAAAACTCTCCCTGTGAGAACCAACTCCGTGGCCTTGCTGATACCGACAATGCGGGGCAAGAACCAGCTGCTGCATGCCTCGGGCACAATACCGCGTCTCGTGAAAACAAATCCGATCCTTGCGTTTTCGGATGCTAGACGAATGTCCATGGGCAGCGTCATGGTAATGCCAAACCCTACGGCCGGACCATTGATAGCTGCAATCAGCGGCTTCTTCATATCATAGATTCTCAGTGTCGTAAGGCCGCCTCTATCTCTGGGCGTCTCCGGAGTGTCCTCCAATCCCCAGGCCCTGTAATCGAAAGTCCTGTCACCTCGACTTAAATCGGCACCGGCACAGAAAGCACGACCGGCTCCGGTCACAATCACGACTCTCACGTCGTCATCTGTGTCCCCTCTGTTCAGAGCATCCTTGAGTTCGGTGTCCATTACAAGGGTATAGGCATTCAGCTTCTCCGGTCTGTTGAGCGTTATGGTCAGGATTGAGTCGGATACCTCGTACTCTATCTCTGTGTATTCCATGAGTCCTTCCCGAGGAAGAATGCGGTGCACCGGCATATGGCGGTGATGCCCTGGTTTCGCATGAATCCCTGCTCCATAGTATATTAGCCCCGCGATGCCGTCAAGCGGTTTCCTGGGCAGTCGGAAGGTTGACTTGGTCAGGGCTTGTTGGTAACATCATCAGGCGAGCCGTGCTAGGCGGGGAGCTAGCGGTGCCCTGTACCCGAAAACCGCTATAGCGGGGCTGAATTCTTGCTTGAGGTTCTTGGTCGGATAGATTTGTTTTTGCTGAGCGGTGTTGATAGTTGGGTTCTATGCAACCGGGGGCTATGAACCCCGTCAGGTCCGGAAGGAAGCAGCGGTAAGTAGTATTGCCGGTGTGCCATAGAGTTGCCTGGCTGGAGCTAGCTGGTGGAGACAGCTTTCCGCTCTGAGAAACGAGAGCGAGTGCACGGCTTGCACGAAGCTGAGAAGTAGTGAATATGACGATAAAGAAAGTATGCGTTATCGGTTCGGGAACTATGGGTGGCGGTATAGCTCAGGTGTCGGCTCAGGCAGGCTATGAGACGACCATGGTTGACATAAAGCAGGAGTTCGTCGACCGCGGCGTGAAGATGATAAAGGCAAGCCTGGCCAAATTCGTGGAAAAGGAGAAAATCAAGCAGGAGGAGATGAACGGAACCCTGGCCAGGCTACGAACCTCAACCGACATCAGGGATGCCGCCAGAGACGCCGACTATGCGATAGAGGCGGTGTTTGAGAGGGCGGAGGTAAAGCTGCCCATATTTGCACAGCTTGAAGAAAGCTGCCCCAAAGAGACGATTCTGGCCTCCAACACATCGGGCATACCGATAAGCCTGCTGGCGTCTGCCACCAGGCGCCCCGAAAAAGTCATAGGCACGCACTTCATGAACCCCGTGCCCTTGATGAAAGGAGTAGAGATAGTGAAGTCGTTGCTTACATCAGAGGACACTCTGAAGGTAAGTCTCGGCTTTGTGCAGTCTCTGGGCAAAGAGACGGTTGTAGTTAAGGATTCGCCCGGATTTGTGACCAACAGAATAGTAACCCTGGTTATGAATGAGGCAGCGAAGTTGCTGGAGGAGGACCTGGCAAGCATAGAGGATATAGACAAGATTGAAAGGTTATCGCACAACTGGCCTATGGGTCCGTTTGAACTGGCCGACCTGGTCGGTATAGACGTTGTGGTAGACCTCCTGGAAGGGATTTACCAGCAGACTGGCTGGGAAAGGTATAAGCCGGCTCCGTTATTGAAAAGGATGGTGGAGATTGGATACACGGGAAGGAAAGCGGGAAAGGGCTTCTACCAGTTGTTTGGTCAGAAGTAGGTTTTGGTTAAACGAAGTAATCGGCCGTCGTATCTGCACTGGACAAGACTTCCGATTAACTGCAATGTTCGCCCGTCGGCGTTTCTTCTTGCCGGAAGGTAGCGTAGCATAACTTGGTGTACTCTCGAAGGCAAGGGGTGGCCCGCCAATTCGACTTCAAACCGAAAAAGCGCTTGGGCCAGCATTTCCTTACAGACGAGACAGTATTGGAGCATATTCTGTCTGCTGCCGAGCTCGGCAGTGGAGACACTGTCATCGAGGTGGGTCCGGGTCTGGGCATACTGACTGAGGCGTTAGCCAGGCAGGGAGCGAGAGTTATCGCCGTTGAGCTTGATTCCAGACTCGTTGCCCTGCTGAAGAAACGCATGGCCCCCTTTCCCGATGTCAAGATCATCCATGCCGACATACTCAAGGTTACGGCTCGGCAGCTTCTACAAGATAGTCTACCTGCCCCCGAACCTGACCGAGGCTACAAAATCATCGCCAATCTTCCTTACTACATCACTTCGCCCGTGTTGTGCCGTTTTCTCGAGGCGCAGCCCCGGCCTGCGCAGATGGTAGTAATGGTGCAGAAGGAGGTCGGTGAAACAATCGCTGCTGCCCCCGGTAAGATGCGACTGCTCAGTGTGAAGATCCAGTTCTATAGCAAGCCTGCCATCATATGCTATGTACCGGCGGCGAGCTTTTACCCCGCGCCGAAGGTTGATTCGGTTGTCTTACGGCTGGACGTTTACTCTGAGCCGCCTATCGAGGTATCCGATGTTGCCGGTTTCTTTGATGTAGTTACGCATGGGTTCAGCTCACCTCGTAAACAGCTACGCAACTCCCTGGCCCATTCTCTGGAGATGCCACCGGGCGATGTCGCTCGATTGCTGGAGAAGGCCGGAATAGAAGCTAAACGGCGGGCTGAGACCCTTAGCCTGGAAGAGTGGAGGGAGCTATGGATGACCTTTGCTCCCTTTATGAGAGGATTACAATGCTGACTGTCTATGCCCCGGCCAAGATAAACCTCGTCCTTGAAGTCCTGGGTAGGCTTGATGATTATCACCGAGTCTTCAGTATTGCTCAGACCATAGACTTATGCGATGTCCTCAGTATTCAGTTAGACGAAGAGATATGTTTTGAATGCGATGAACCCGGCTTAGAACGCGATAATCTGGTAACACGGGCGGCTACCCTGCTTAAGGCAAGCACAGGGTATAGCCTTGGGGCACGAATCGAACTCGGCAAGCATATTCCCTGGGGTGTAGGACTTGGGGGAGGCAGCAGCGACGCCGCCGCCACCCTCCTCGCTCTGAATGAGCTCTGGCAATGTGGCCTATCGCCTTCTGAGTTGGTCGATCTGGCATCCAGATTGGGCTCGGATGTTCCCTTCTTTATCCATAAGGGCACGGCTTTGATAGAAGGGAAAGGGGAGAAGGTTACCCCGCTGCCATCCTTGCCTTCAACCTACTTCGTTCTACTGGTGCCGCCGTTACCGAAGATCACGGGCAAGACAAAGCAGATGTATAGCAGATTGGATACCGGACATTTCACCGAAGGCCAGTTCGTTCAGGCAGCCCTGTCATGTTTGAGGCAGGGGAAGACGATTGAGCCTGCTCTTATGTTCAACGTCTTCGAAAAGGTGATCTTTGATTTCCTGCCCCAACTGAACGAATACGGGAAGGCTTTGAAGGAAGCTGGAGCCCCCGGAGTTCATCTCGCTGGCTCGGGGCCGTGTCTGTTCACCTGTTTCTCAACGGAGGGGAAAGCCCGCGAACTGCTGGCGCGCCTGAGACAGCGGGGATTGGAGTGCTACCTGGCACCTTCTCTTCCACAGGCAGATCTGGCTGCGGGCCACTAGACGGGCAGGGCGATGTAGTTCGATGGCAATGAAGGCGTTGAAGCAGAAGCAATGGCTTAGGATGGCGCTTTACCTTGCCGTTGTCATCGGTCTCAGTTTCGGCCTTTACTATTTGTTTCGATACTTAATGACCTATTTCGACATCCCTACGGAGAGAGTAGAAGAATTCGCCTCCACAGCTTACCTGGTTGTGTTTGGAGTTACGCTGGTATCCAACGCCGCCGTCTTCGTTCCGGTGGCGCTTCACGTTTCCGTGATCTTGACAGCAGCGGAGTACTGGGATCCTGTTATTGTAGCTCTTGTAGCCAGCGTAGCTGGTACCCTGGGAGAGATAACTGCCTATTACGCAGGCTACTGGGGAAAGCGAATCGTGCATTTTGAGAACACACCGGGATATGACAGGCTTGTCGGTTGGATGCAGCGATATGGACCGTGGGGTATTTTCCTCGTCTCGCTTCAGCCTGTATTGCCAGTCGACGTAGCCGGGCTCCTTGCCGGAGTCTCCAGGCTACCGTTATGGAAGTTTCTCCTACCCTGCTGGGCAGGGAAGTTTCCTAAGTATCTCTTGCTCTGCTACTTCGGCTTAGTGGTATGGCGTCTTCTTCCCCTTCCACCCCTATGACTCCAGTGATAAAGAGAGGGCTAGTTTTTTCTCGTCTGCCTTAGTGTTAACCTCTCCATCTAATCTTGCCTTATGCAATATCTGGAGGACCTTTCCCATCTCCGGTCCGGCAGAGATGCCCAATCTTTTTAGCTCTTCCCCGTTGAGGGAAGTTCTTACATAGCGTAGTTTTGTGAGGAATAGTTGGAGATAGCGGTGTACCATTGAGGATTCTGAGGCTATGGCATTTGCTTCTATCGCCAGAGTGTCGTATTCCTGAAGCAGGTAGTAAACCTCGCTGGGTTTCAGCGATGACCTGTCCAGGAGCCAAAGAGTGTTCTTGAGCCGGAGCGTGTCGCGCATCGCATGGGATAGCTTTGCCGGCATATTAAGATGGCCGAGGAATTGCCCGAGTTCGCTTTCGCCAAACGCATAGATGAAAAGGCAGAAATAGAGGGATGGCAACTGGGTAGGCCTCTTCAGCCGGCGTGCCTTGCCAAATCGCTCGGCTATCGAGCCATCGCCTTTCAGGAAGGGGCTTATTCGGTGCAGCACTCCTAGCTTTGCAAGCCGCCTGATGGCGAGTTCCGGCTGCTCTTCCCCGAAAACCAGTTCTAGTTCGTGCCTGATTCGGTCGCCGCTTATCGTATCCAGCATAGCGGTACCCCGCTTGAGCAGCCGGGCGGTCTGTGTTTCAAGCTCAAACCCCAGCCGTTGTTCATAACGGACGGCCCGTAGGATTCGCGTAGCGTCGTCGCTGAAGCTTTCGGTACGCAGGACACGAATAAGGTGGCGCTCCAGGTCGGTTTTGCCTTGATGCGGGTCGACTAGTTCTCCATAATCGTGTGAGGACAGAGAAATCGCCATAGCGTTGATGGAGAAGTCTCTGCGGATGAGGTCATCCTTAAGGGTGCCGGGGGTGACAGCAGGCAGTGCTCCCGGTCTGGCATAGGTTTCCTTTCGCGCTGTAGCCATATCCAGGGTGAAATCCCCATAACTGAGCTTGGCGGTGCCGAAGCGGTGGTGGGCAAGCAGCTTTGCCTGACCGGTGTCAGCCACTTGTTGAGCCAGCCTCACAGCATCGCCCTCGACCACCAGATCAACGTCGAAGCGGAGTCCTGAACGGAGCGAAGGATCTTCTAGAAGCAGGTCTCGCACTATGCCGCCGACGAGATATACCCGTTGCTCGTGCCGGACAGCCTGTTCACTGATATACTTGATGAGCTCCAGGAGTTGCCGGGGAAGATGTTGCTCCATTCGGTGGGCTAAGTTCATTGCCCTGTTATTATAGCAGTACTTGCGTCTCAGTCGTATGGCGTTGTTCCCATCACCGCAGTTAATCTATATAATTGAGGAGTGACAAGGAAGCTCTTCCGAACCCCCCGTTAAGATGAGAGGGATAACGGCGGACCTCTTCCAGAGTCCCCCTCTTAAGATAAAGGGTGAAAGGGGAGTTATGAAGCAGAGCCCCGATTTCATCGGGGAGAACCCGTGGAAGAACTGGACTATTGCAGCTGGCAAGGCGGAGGTGTTGAGAACTCTTTGACCATTCTCGGGTCATTCTGAGCCCCGACTTGTCGGGGCGAAGAATCTCCAGGATCGTTCGCCTCCGCTCAAGGTGACGGGGAGTATAATCAAGCATGGAAGAAAAGAGCCCGGAAGGGCACAGGAAAAGGCTACGGGAGAGGTTCAACCAGTCGGGGCTTGCGGCGTTCCTCGACTACGAAATCGTTGAACTACTGCTGACGCTGGGGACGCCTCGCAAGGACTGCAAGCCACAGGCCAAAGAAGCCATAAAGAAATTCGGGACCCTGAGAGGCGTCCTGGAAGCTCCTCCCGAGGAACTGCGGAAGATTAAGGGGATTACTGCCTACAATATCTTTGTCATCAAGTTCATGCAGGAGATTGCGAGAGTGTTTCTGAAGGAGCAAGTCCTCGATAAACCTTACTGCCGCTCGTCCAGGGAGGTCTTCGATTACCTGTATCATTCTATGCGAGACCTGAAAAAGGAAGTCTTCAAAGTCATGTTTCTCGACTCCCAGAATCACGTCGTGGATATTGAAGACCTTTTTGAAGGTACATTGAATGCCAGCGCTGTCTATCCTCGCGAGATCATCCAAGGTGCCGTCAAACATCACGCTGCGGCCTTGATCTTTGTCCATAACCACCCGGCAGGGAATCCGCAACCCAGCGATAACGACAAGCAAATAACACAGGATTTAGTCTTCGCCGGCAGTATCATGCAGATAAAGGTCCTGGACCACATCATAATAGGCGACAATAGATACTTCAGCTTTGCCGATGC
>SOJB01000053.1 GCA_004376695.1 Dehalococcoidia bacterium
GAGCGGAAATTCGACTGGGTGATTGATATCTGGGGAGCCGACCATCAGGGGCATGTCCCTCGAATGAAGGCGATGCTCAAAGCCCTGGGGCACGACCCTGAACAGCTCAAGATAATAATCCACCAGATGATCACCCTGCGGCGTGGACAGGAAATAGTTAAAGCGTCCAAGCGTAGCGGCGATATCGTTACCTTACGGGAGGTGATAGACGAAGTAGGCTCAGACGCGTGCCGGTTCTTCTTCCTTTCCCGTTCTGCCGATAGCCAGATGGATTTCGATATAGAGCTAGCTAAGCGGCAATCGGCGGACAACCCTGTCTATTATGTTCAATATGCTCATGCTCGTATCACCAGCATTATTCGCTTAGCTGAACAGCGGGCGATAGACTATGGTGAGGGCGATGTTTCCCTGCTTTCCACCGAGCCGGAACTGACCCTAATTCGCCGCTTAGTACTTCTCCCAGAAATAGTGGAACGAGTGGCGGTTACCCTTGAGCCCCACCACTTACCTTACTACGCCCAGGACTTGGCCACGGTCTTCCACAGTTTCTATAAACAATGCCGGGTTGTCTCTGAAGACAAGGCCCTGACTGAAGCCCGCCTCAAGCTGGTCAAGGCAACTCAGATTGCCCTGGCTAAAGTCCTTCACCTCATGGGCATGACGGCTCCAGACAGGATGTGAGAATCTAACTCGCTCCCGCCAGCCAGCGCAACGGCCGATGCAGCTACTCACAATGCAGTGCCGGCTGCTGAGCCAAACACACGGCTGCCCACAAAGCGTCTTTGCATCAAGAGGCGCCGACATGGTATTTTTCAGCTAGTGGCTATTGAAGAAGTCATCGAGCTCCTGGAGCAGGAATATGGCCGCCGCGACTGGGAGCAGGAGGGAGAGCCTGTTGATGTCCTCATACGAACCATTCTCTCTCAGAATACTTCGGACAGAAACTCGGGCGGGGCTTTTGATTCTCTCAAGGCCAGCTTCGATAACTGGGAAGCCGTAGCTTCAGCTCCTGTCGAGTGTATCGCTCAGGCCATCGAATCGGGGGGATTGTTCCGAATCAAGGCCGTGAGAATCAAGCAGCTACTTCAGCAGATTGAGGAAGAGCAGGGACATATCAACCTTGATTCCCTCAAGTCGCAGACTATGACCGAGGCCGAAGGTTACCTGATGCATCTGCCGGGAGTGGGTTACAAGACGGCCAGATGTGTGCTGCTTTTTTCGCTGGGGAAGCCGTCTCTGCCCGTGGATACTCACATTTTCCGCGTGGCTAAGCGGCTGGGACTGATTGACTCCAGAGCCTCCATAGGTAAGGCACACGTCTTGCTTCAGACGCAAGTCCCACCCTCCAGGGCATATCAATTCCACGTCCATATGATTGAACACGGCAGGCAGATATGCCGGGCCAGGCAACCATATTGCAGCAGGTGTCTGCTGAGAGTTGCTTGCCCCAACCTGCTTTACTGAAGAGAGTGTTCAGCCACCCCTAACCATCATCGGAAGGCTCATCCTTTTTGTCATTGCGAGGAGCCCCGATCAATCGGGGCGACGAAGCAATCTCGCAGTGGGATTCCTCGCTTCCGCTCGGAACAGGGTCCGCAATCCCAAGAGATTGCCACGCACCTTTCGGGTGCCCGCAATGATGAGAGGTGAATGGCTCCCAATACCAACTGAACAATTGCTATACAACTTCTACTAATCTAGCCTGGTAGGCAAGTGGTATAATGAGGCGATATGGCGCAAGTACTGAAGAGCAAGAACCTGGCTACCAAGTTCCAGATAATGCTGGAAATAGCGGCAAACCAGCCTAACATCCAGCAGAAGGACATCGCCTCAAGGCTGGGCATTACGTCACAGGCTGTTTCCAAATACGTAAAGGAGTTGATAGGTGACGGCTGGCTAAGCTCCGATGGCCGCTCCAGGTATAGGGTCACGAGAGAAGGCGTAGACTGGATCTTGCAGATGTCCCGGCAGTTACATAGCTATGCCTGGTTAGTAAGTAAGGTCGTGGCTGACATTTCAGCCTCCACCGCCATAGCCGATACCGACCTGTCCGTGGACCAGCGGGCATCGCTATATATGAAGGACGGCCTGCTCTTTGCCTCCGGTGCCACAAGTGACAAGGGGGCCAAAGGGATAGTCGCGACTCAGGCTAAGAAAGGCCAGGACGTCGGCATCCACAACGTTGAAGGGGTAATAGAGCTGGAGACAGCCAGAGTTACCATAGGCAAAGTGCCCGGCGTACAGGATGGGGGTTCCAGAGGCACTGACCTGGCCCGCTTGAAGAGCAAAGTGAGGGAGACGAGGCTGGTGGGGGCAATGGGCACGGAAGCCCTGGTAGCATTGATGCAGATAGGTGTGAAGCCCGACTATCTTCACGGTATCAGGGAAGCAGCCGTAGAGGCAGCTTGCTGCGGCTTGCCCTTCCTGGTTGTTTGCAGCGCAGACAGGGTTCCCGTCCTGGTGCAGAGACTGGAGGAGGAGAACCTGGACTACCAGGTTGTTGACCTGGTGCAGAGCCAGTCCACAGAGGGTTGCTGACGGGCGGCCTTTTCCAGGCCCGGACACCGAAATCAAGACATGCTGGAAAGACCAAGCGGTAGGCAGGAAGCCTGGCCCTCAATCTAGGACGC
>SOJB01000128.1 GCA_004376695.1 Dehalococcoidia bacterium
CGGAGTAAGCTTTTGCTCGCAGAGAGCTTAGATGGCTAAGGATTACTACGGGATTCTGGGCCTGCCGAGGAATGCCTCGGACGGAGAGCTCAAGAAGGCCTATCGGAAGCTGGCCATGAAATACCATCCCGATCGTAACGTCGGGAAAGAGAAATGGGCCAATGAGAAGTTCAAGGAGATAAACGAGGCTTACGCAGTCCTTGGTGACCCCCAGAAGAGAGAGCAGTACGACCAATTCGGCACTGC
The DNA here is from genome assembly GCA_004376695.1 of Dehalococcoidia bacterium. Taxonomy (GTDB): domain Bacteria; phylum Chloroflexota; class Dehalococcoidia; order GIF9; family AB-539-J10; genus RBG-13-51-36. The sequence goes on from SOJB01000128.1 coordinate 247, forward strand.
GGGCAATGTAGGCGACATCTTCAGTAGTTCTTTCACCTCAACCACTTTTCAGGAGATGATGAAGGACCTGGGCGTGGCCGGGATGAGGTTTGATTTCCTCGATGACATATTCGGCGATCTACTGAAGGGCAGAGGTTCTTCCTTCTCTTTTGGAAGCTTCGGCGGTAGGCCCGGGAGCGTAAGATTCGAGGCTCGGCCCGGGCAAGAAATCAACCTGGATGAGATGTTTGGCCGGGCTCGAAGACCTCCCGAAGTTCAATATGAACTTGCGATTAGTCAAGGAGAAGCCTCACAGGGAGCGAACAAGATACTGAAGAGAGGCGGGAAGAGATTGGAGGTGAAGGTCCCTGCCGGGGTGAAGACCGGCAGCGTGGTAAGATTGAGGAACGCCCGCCAGATAAGCGATGGCCTGCCCGGCGACATTCTGATTAGAGTCATAGTCAAATAGGACTGGGTGTATGCAGGGAGGAAGGGCTGTGTACAGCGCTGCGCTTGCATTGACGGTGCATGGGAACACCCTACTCGAAGCGGAGCGGGAGTTCTGAGAAACTTCTAAGTGAGCCGCAGATGAAAGAACAGAGAGTAAACTTCCCTTCTGGCGGGCTTTACCTCGAGGGAATACTGGCGATGCCCGAAGGTGCCGGGCCTTTCCCCGCAGTAATAATCTGCCATCCTCACCCCCTCTACGGCGGCAGCATGGATAACAATGTGGTCTGCAGCCTCTCCAGGACGCTGACACAAGCGTCGTTCGTTTCATTCAGGTTTAACTTCCGCGGAGTATGCGGGAGCCAGGGGAAGTTCGGTCAGGGTATAGGTGAGCAACAAGATGCCGAAGCAGCTATTGCTTTCATAGGAGCAGTGAAGGAAGTCGATCCCGAGAGAATCGGGCTTGCCGGCTATTCGGCTGGCGCTGGCTTCGCTCTGCCCGTGGGCCCTGACGATGAGCGAATCAGGGCTCTGGTTGCCATCTCACCTCCGCTCGTTATGTTCGATTTTGACTTCCTCGGAAGCTGCCCCAAGCCAAAGCTCCTCATCTCGGGAAGCAGGGACAGTTTCACACCCACCGACCGGTTCCTTGAATTCTGCCTCAACCTTCCCGAGCCCAAGGAGTGCCAAAGCATCGAAGGGGCAGATCACTTCTGGTGGGGATATGAATCCAGCCTGGCTGCCAGGGTCACTGCATTCTTAACCAGGGTATTACAATCTTCCACCTGATTCAAGAGCAGTAGTCACTCGTAGCCTGACCGAGCGAAAAAGAGCTGCTTCAAGAGCTCGAAAGACCGGAATGAGCAATTGCCGTTATGCCCTCGCACACAAGCTACTTCTAAGCGCCACGGCGCAGCCTGCGACAGACTGCCTCGATATGTGTCAGTGCTTCGTCAATATCTGAGGATGATACCATGCAGTGAGTAACAGCACGCAAGAGGTCACCATCAAGCAGGATTACCTTTACCCCTGCCTTCTCAAGGCCGTCAACGAACTCGCCAGCAGATAACCCCGGGGAGACGCCGAACATCACGATGTTGGTAGGTATGTTGTCCTGTGCCATCCTGATTCCTCTGATGCCTGCCAGCCCCTGCGCCAGACGTTGCGCGTTGGCGTGATCCTCCCCCAGGCGGTCAATCATCGTTTCCACTGCCACGATGCCGGCAGCTGCGATAACTCCCACCTGCCGCATCCCGCCACCCAGCATCTTACGGAACTTGCGTGCTCGCTCGATAAAATCCCTGCTCCCGCACAGCAGTGACCCGACCGGCGCGCTCAGTCCTTTCGAAAGGCACAGCGATACTGAATCGGCATTCTCGGAAAGTGCAGATGCCGGTATGCCGAGAGCAATCGCGGCGTTGAAAATGCGAGCACCGTCCAGATGTACCTGCAGTCCGTGTGCATGGGCCATATTGCAGACTTCGTTTGTGTAGTCTGCGGTGAGGACTGCCCCACCGCAACGATTATGCGTGTTCTCAAGACAGAGGAGCGTCGTCTCCGGACAGTGGATATCCTTCTCCCGGATTGCCCTGACGATATCATCCGGGCTCAGACGACCGCAACTATCAGTGGGCAAGGTGCGCATGGTTACACCGCCGAGGGTCGCAGCGCCGCCCACTTCGTACCAGAGGATGTGCGCCTCATCACCGAGGATGATTTCATCGCCATGATTAGTATGAGTGAGCACGGCAATAAGATTACTCTGCGTGCCGGAGGTGGTGAAAAGCGCGGCCTCTTTGCCCATCTTCCCCGCCGCCATTCTCTCAAGCCGGTTGACCGTGGGGTCCTCACCGAAGACATCGTCACCTACTTCCGCCTCAAACATCGCCTGCCGCATCGCGGGTGTGGGATGAGTAACGGTATCACTACGCAAGTCGATTACTT
>SOJB01000043.1 GCA_004376695.1 Dehalococcoidia bacterium
GTCACATCTGCTATCTTGTTCGCCTGGCATTGTTGGATAGGTTCCCGCAATACCTCGCACCGAGGTTGGTTTATGGACTGCAATAGGGATTGGCAACTTCACGTAACACAGCATAAAGGATTCGGGCCTTGTGGCACTCGCCCGGGCCCCTCGCTAACACTCAGGACTTCTTTTGTGTTGGAAACGTTAGGCGAAATGCCCGAAGAAAGGAGGCAAGAACATGAATCTATCTGATGAGCAGAGCATTGTGTCATTAATGAAAGAGAATTCTCTCCATGCGTATCTCGCTACTTGTGATGGTGATCAACCGAGGGTTCGTCCAGTATCACCGATAGTCGAAGACAATATGTCTATCTGGGTAACAACTTATAGTACTTCCAGAAAAGTAAAACAAATACGACAGAATCCCAGGATTTGTCTTGCTTTTGTGGAGCACCCTAACGGCGATAAGGCCGCCATTGTCGTCGGCGAAGCTCAGATGATCCCGGATATAGAAGAGAAAAGGAGAGTGTGGAAGCTGGCCACCTTCGATTTGTCGGAACACTTCCCGAATGGTCCAGACTCTGACGAATTCTGCTTGTTAAGAATCTTCATCAAGAGGATCGAATGGAGAGATAGCTGGACAGGCAAGGCGAGAATCTATGAGCCGGCTCAAGCGTAAGCAGGGATAGGGGCTATGAAGGAACATCACGTCACTTCGTCTGACAGAGTGTACATGGGACAGATATGTTCATCCCTTATGTGCAATTCTCGGAGGATGATACAAACATGAATATCGAAATCGTCAACCTTACTGAGGAGAATCTAATGGATGCTCCGGAATGGTCACGCCATCCCTTCAGTTGTAAGTATTGCCTCTATTGGGAGTTCCCTGACGAGTGTATAGATGCGGCAAGTGAGAAGAAGAAGGATATGATGGGGAGGAAGTTGGAGTGGCTGCGGAACGTGAATAACGAATTTGGCAACTGCGGAAAGATTGTCTATGGAGATGGAGAGTCTATTGGCTACGCACAATACGCGCCACCAAGGCATCTGCCCAATTCAGCAGGTTATGATTCCGGACCACCGAGTGACGATGCTGTGTTGATTTCCTGTCTATTCATTGCGCAAGAACAATCTAGGGGATTAGGCCTCGGTAGCCAGTTCCTGCACAGCATTATCGACGAACTAAGGGAAAAGGGGACACAAGCAGTTGAGACTTTCGGCAGAAAAGATAACCCTGAAAACCCATCTGGACCCGCGGAGTTCTATTTGAGAAACGGTTTCAGAGTCCATAAGGACGACGAGGAGTTTCCTCTTTTGAGGTTGGATTTATGAGACGCATTCCGCTCGATATGGCATGAAGCAGGGGCGCCCCATTGCCGGGATGATGCAGGTTCTGATTGTCAGCACTTCCCGGCCTGTATGCTAATGGCGACAGGAGAATAGTGTTGGTTGAACAGGCACTTATGTTATGATAGATAGAGGATCAAAGAGGTGAGCCATGAACTGGTTGGACATAGTTATAGTAATCGTCGCAGTTTTATTGGGCTTTGAGGGGCTGCGCAAAGGAATCATCAGGACAGCGTTTGGTATTGCTGGCTTAATAGGTGGCATTGTATTAGCAGGGCGTTACTACGGTGGGCTTGCTGCATTGCTTTCTCCCTCTGAAGCTATCTGGGCCCCGATAGCAGCTTATGCCATCATCTTGATAGCCACATTAGTCGCAGCCAGCGTCGTCGGTTGGTTCGTAGCCAAGCTCGCTCATATGGTAATGCTCGGTTGGCTGGATAGGCTCGTGGGCTGCATACTTGGTGTCTTTATAGGGAGTATGTTGTGCGCCGCAGTTCTCGCTATTGCAGGCATGTATCACCCCGGCATGGAGGCGGTCATTGCTCAATCTGCATTAGCCAGATTCTTGATGGGGAGATTCCCTTTGTTATTGGCGTTGCTGCCCGAGGAATTCGATTCCATCCGCGATTTCTTCTCATCCTCGGGCACATCCGTTCACAGCTAGCATACGGTTTATCCCTCCAGAATTCCATCAAGTGCTTTCTTGAGTTCCTGCTTGGGTTTGAAACCGGTGATCTGCTGAACAGGCTGACCACCTTGAAATATCAACATGGTCGGAATGGAAGTTACTGCATACTTGGCCGCCAGGGGGCCATTGGCATCCACATCGACTTTGGCGAAGCCTATCTTGCCGACGTATTCTTTCGCCAGTTCCTCCAGGACGGGGGCAGCAGCCAGGCAAGGAGCACACCATTTTGCCCAGAAATCTACTATAATCGGCGACTTCGATTGGAGAACAGTGGTCTTGAAATCGTCCTCACCTAGTATTGATTGTATCATGAGACTCACCTCCTTACTTAGAATGGAATATCCAAAGAGAAGAAACTGATGGCATTTCTCGTTGTCTGTTCAGCGATCGCAGCTTCATCAATGCCTTTCAGTTGTGACACGGCCTTCAGGCCTCTCAGAACATCAGCGGGCCTGGACTCATACCTTGTCTCTCGTCCGTACGTGACAGGGCAATCTGTCTCCAGAAGTAGTCTCTGCAGAGGCGCCTCCCTGACTGCTCTTCTGTGCTCCTCATGATACTCAGTGGCCGGCGTGGCGGAGATAGAATAGCCACCGTCAATTATATCCTTAAGAACCCCGGAAAAGCCAGTGAACCAATGAAAGACGGCCCTTTCTATGCCGGCATCCTGGATCGCTTGTAGCGCGTCCTTCCAGGCATATCTACTGTGGACTATCGTCGGCTTGCCATACTCTCTGGCTATGCTCAGAAGTCGGATGAGGATGTCTTTCTGCAATCCCTTGGATACTGCCTTCAGCACCCTCTTGTCATAGTCGAGACCTATTTCACCCACGGCAACGGCTGAAGCGATGTTCTGCTCAATGAACCGCAAGCTGTCCTCTATCTCCGAAGCGCCGAGGTTGGCTAACTCCCAGGGATGTAGACCCAAAGCAGGATGGACAAAACTGTGATGCCTTTGTGATATCTCCAGTGTTCTTACGTTCGATTGATGGCTCGACCCCACAGCTACTGTGGCAATAATGCCTGCGGCCCTAGCTTCGTCAAGCATCGAATCAAGGTCTTTCAGTTCGTCAAGATGGGCATGCGTGTCGATAAGGTTGTACATTAGACTCGCCTTTCATTCAGCATGGCTCTGTAATGCCTAAGTCCCTCTTCCGTGGGCTTGTAGCTGTAGAGGGAGTACCTATCGGCCCGTTCGCTGGTGATCAAATTCGCAGATACCAATGCCCTTATCATTGCCTCGCAGAAGTATCCGGTCAAATCAAGGTGATGATCGGGGACTGCTTTGCTGGTGGCTTCATACTCTCGACAAATGGTGCCAAGGAGCTTCGCCGGCTCGTTCTCAAGGCTCTTGAGGAGACCTTGCATAGTTTCTGTCTTCTTTACTGCGTCAGTGAAATCCTCAAGAGCGCCCATGTCTGCTAACTCCTAGTTCTGCCAGTGCTGCAGAGGTCACCCGGAGCTTTCCCATTCAATCCCATCCCTCTTAGCCTTATCCTCCGGTTCTGGGACATACCTGGCGGTTCTCTGATCATGACTCTCTACTCTTCTCTGCGTCTCTTGCATTCATCGTTGGGGCACCATGCGATTGGCCCTATCAAGAAGGACCAAGAGCAGAGTAACAACCCCTCGCCTGGCGAGACATTTGCCTGGACAGGGTATTTTACCGATTAGAGCTCAGCGTAGCAACTGGAGTAAGACCCCGTTCTCACTGTTATTGACATCACAGTTGTCCAATGCTATAGTCAAGCAGAAGCAACTATGCCAACGAGGTGTAAGGATGAACTATGGACGTGAGTTACTGAAGGGAAACACTGATTCTCTGCTCCTCTGCCTGATCAGTCGTGAACCTACCTATGGCTACCAAATAGTGAAAGAACTGGAGAAAAGGAGTAACGGCTATTTTCGGTTCAAAGAAGGTACGCTCTATCCCGCGCTGCACCGCCTTGAGCGGGAGGGACTAATCGCGGGCAAATGGCAGATACTTCCTAACGGACAGCAAAGACGTTACTACTACATGACTAAAAAGGGTCAGCAGGTCCTGGCAGCAAGATTAGCCACATGGCAGGATTTCTCGACGGCTGTCAAGGCAGTCACGCAAGCGGAACCAATCTAGAACCAAGATGATAGATAACACAAGCCATTATCTAAATAGATTCAAAGCTAGCCTCAAGATCGATCAGACCATAAGGGACGGTGTAGCCGATGAGCTGTGTGCGCACATCGAGGACAAGACTCGAGAGCTAGAAGAACAGGGGCTAAGCAAGGAGGAAGCATACAAGGTCGCCGTCCACGCTCTTGGTTCGCCTGAACTAGTTGCCGAGCAAGTCTATGAAACGCATGCTCAGGGCAGCTGGAAAGAGGCCCTTTTTAGTGCCTTGCCTCACTTCCTGGTTGCACTACTCTTCACCTCATACTACTGGCAAAATGCCGTCGCCTTGTCAGCTACATTGACGCTGATCGTGGGCACAGCAATCTATGGTTGGCATCGAGGCAAGCCGATATGGCTCTTCCCCTGGCTAGGATACTATATGATGCCGGTAGTAGTTACAGGGATACTACTCCTTAGCCTTCCTCAGGGTCGGGGCTGGATAGCAGCCCTGATCTACATTCCATTAGCTCTTTTTGCTCTTGTCCATATAATGAGACAAACCGCAAGACGGGATTGGCTCTATGCATCACTTATGCTTGCTCCAATGCCCGTAATATTCAGTTGGTTTCTGTCCCTCGGCACAGGAAACGAGTTTCTGACAAGTGGCCTATGGATGGCACGGTTGCAGGCAAAAGCGCCCTGGATAGTCATCAGTTTTGTTGCTTTGGCAGCAGCAACCATTGCCTTCATCCGGCTCAAGCCGCGCAGGTATAAGATTATCAGCTTGTTGATCCCACCACTGGCGATCTTATCTGCGGTAACATGGGTGAGCGGAGGGAACATTGGTCCCTGGGGCTGGCTGATACTGGCCTTTTCTATGTGTGCCTTTGCTATTCCGGTATGGATGCAAGCGAGGCCACAAAGCTAGAGGCTAGCTCTGCGTCTGATTCCATAAGCCAGGTTGGGGCTGAATATCTCGTTTGTAAGGCAGCCCCAAGTGTTCGTAGGCAAGTCTGGTGGCCACCCTGCCGCGAGGTGTGCGTTCCAGGAACGCTAACTGCAGCAGGTATGGCTCGTAAACATCCATAATAGTCTCGGCATCCTCGTTAATAGAGGCAGCAATGGTATCCAGGCCTACAGGGCCTCCGTCGAATTTGTCGATTATCGTTTGCAGGACTCTATGATCTATATCATCCAAACCCACCGAATCTATCTCCAGCCTTGAAAGCCCTTCCAGAGCTACTTCATTGGTGATCACTCCAGCTGCCATGACTTGAGCATAATCCCTTGTTCTCTTCAAGAGACGATTGGCCACTCGAGGAGTACCTCTAGCACGTTGCGCAATCGGGACCAGTCCCTCTTGCTCTGCCTCTACTTTGAGGATAGCTGTCGATCTCTGCAGGATTGTCTGTATCGCCGCCTCATCGTAGAAATCAAGATGATATGTCACCCCAAATCTATCGCGAAGGGGAGGACTCACCAGCGCAAAGCGCGTAGTGGCCCCAATCAGGGTGAAGCGGGGTAAGTTCAGCCGCAGATTCCTGGCAGAGGGGCCCTTGCCTAGAAAGATGTCGAAGACGAAATCTTCCATTGCCGGATAGAGTTTTTCTTCTATTGTGTGGCTGAGCCTGTGCATCTCGTCAATGAAAAGGACATCGCCCTCATGAAGAGTAGTAAGCATAGCCGCTAAGTCCCCGGGGCGCTCAATCGCCGGCCCGGAGCTGACTTTTATGTTAACTCCCATCTCGGCAGCGATGATGTAGGCAAGCGTGGTTTTCCCTAGACCGGGAGAACCGTAGAGAATGACATGGTCAAGCGGTTCGCCCCTTTTTTGAGCAGCGACGATCGCTATCTTGAGGTTGTCTTTGATTCTCTCCTGGCCTATGAACTCACTCAGGCGTCTGGGACGCAGGTCGGAGTCAATGAAGCCGTCTTCAGTCGTTGTCTTACCTGAAACGAGTCGCATTGTCGGCCTCCGGAGGTCTGGCTTCTAGTACGTATCCGGTTCTGAATCGACCCTCTCCGCCTGGTCAACGTCTCCTCCCTTCAGTTCTCTCCTGTAGTCAGAATCTGGAGAGAGGACCTGAGAGGGCATGCGCTTACCAAGAATGACGTTCTCCTTGAGTCCACGAAGCTTGTCCAACTTGCCTTTGATAGCAGCATCGACAAGAACACGGCCGGTTTCCTGGAAGGATGCAGCTGCCAGCCAACTCTCCTTACTCAAGCTAGCCCTGGTTATCCCGAGAAGCGCAGCTTGAGCCGTTGCAGGCTCTCCACCCTCAGCCAGCACCCTGGCATTGATATCTTCATAGTCAAACCGATCAGTCAACTCGCCAGGTAAGAGCTTCGTATCTCCCGAGGAGATGATTCTCACCTTGCTCAGCATCCGCTGAGTAATGACAGCGATGTGCTTGTCATGTATAGTCACCCCTTGTGACCGATATACCTTTTGTATTTCATCAATCATGTATCGCTGGACTGCATGTTTTCCCATAATACGCAGGATATCATGAGGGTCAATCGGGCCTCTCGTGAGCCTGTCACCTGCCTTGACCTTATCCTCTGATCGAACAAGCAGGTGTGCACCATGAGGGACGCTATATTCTCTCTCGTCCCTCTCTTCATACCTGATGCTGACACGGCCCTCCTCAGTGATGACTTGACCAGCTACCCTAGCTACTGCACCTTGGTATTGCTCGGCTTCGCCGTGGCTCACAGCCGGTAGTTTTTCTTCAACCGTCTCTGGCAGAGAGAATATGATGCCGCCGGCACTAATAGATTGTCCATCAGTTACAACTAGCTGTGCTCCGGGCGGAACCGGGTATTCATCAAGATAAGACTCAGAGCTAGTGATCTTGACTACGCTCTCTCCATCAGCGCGAGACACTTCAGCAACACCGTCGATCTCAGAGATCACGGCATTGCCGCTTGGTATTCGCGCCTCGAAAACCTCTTCTACGCGAGGCAATCCAGTCGTAATATCGACACCTGCTATGCCTCCTGTGTGGAATGTCTGCAGTGTGAGCTGAGTTCCAGGTTCGCCGATGCTCTGAGCAGCAATAACTCCCACAGCGGTCCCATGTTTTACCAGTTGGTTCTTTCCCAGGTCCCTGCCGTAGCAGTTTCGACAAACCCCGAACTGAGAGCGGCAAGTAAGAGGCGACCGCACGTGTACCTGGGTAACCTCGGCCGTGACAATTCTCTGCACCTTGTCTTCGTCGATTTCCTCATCGCGATCAACAATCGTCGCATTCGTGTGCGGATCGAGGATCTTGCTCGCCGCCAGGTAGCCAGCAATCCGTTCCTCAAACGGAGGAAGTGTCCCATCTGCCGTTTCCTGGGATATCCAAACTCCATCGGTGGTGCCACAATCTGTTTCAGCCACAATGACATCTTGAGCTACATCGACAAGGCGCCTGGTAAGATAACCACTGCCTGATGTTCTCAAGGCGGTATCAGCTAATCCTTTGCGAGCACCATGTGTAGAGATGAAGTACTCCATGGGTGACAGTCCATCACGGAAGCTCGATCTGATGGGGAAGTCTATTATTCTTCCTGAAGGGTCTGTCATCAACCCTCGCATTCCTGCCATCTGCCGGATTTGAGAGATGTTCCCCTTAGCCCCCGATGTGGCCATCATAGAGATGCTACCGTAGGGCTCCAGAGCCCGCGATATATCTTCAGAAATCTTGTCTGTGGCCTCCATCCATATTCGAATAGCGCTTTCATATTTCTCATCATCAGTGATCAGGCCACGGTTGAACTGCTCCTCAATAAGGCTAACTTGCTCGTCAGCTTCGCTGAGAATCTTGACCCTGTTGGGAGGCTCTTCAATATCGCCCATAGCGATGGAAATGCCCGATTTCGTAGCGTAGTCAAATGCTAGTTGCTTTAGCCTATCAAGGACACCGGCAGTGCCCTCATTGCCCAGCACACGGATGCAATCAGAGACCAGTTCCCTTAATGAAGCCTTATCTACTGTTCTGTTACAGAAACGAAGCTGCGGAGGTAAGGCATCATTGAACAGAATCCTGCCCACTGTGGTAGTGAGCTCTCCCCCGTCCGAACGAAGCAGCGGCTCTCGCACAACAATCTCGGCACCGAGTTCGATAATGCCGAGTTCGTAAGCTAACTTAGCCTCGTCAGAACTGCTGAAGGATTTCCGCTCACCTCTGGCCCCGGGCTTCAAGAAAGTGAGATAGTAGCAGCCCAAAACCATATCCAGGGTAGGCGCTGTGATAGGGTCGCCACAACTTGGCAGCAGTATGTTGTAAGGGCTCAGCATGTGTTCCCTTGCTTCCTTCACCGCAGCCCTGGACAACGGCACATGAACTGCCATTTGGTCGCCATCAAAATCAGCGCCAAAGGCTTTACAGACTAAGGGGTGAATCTGAAAAGCATCGCCGTCGATTAGCACTGGCTCAAAGGCCTGAATGCTGAGGCGATGTAATGTGGGAGCGCGATTGAGCAATACAGGACGCTCCTTCACCACTTCATAAAGCGCATCCCAGACCTCAGGGCTGTCTCTTTCCACCAATCGTCGAGCGCTCTTCAGATTATTGGCATACCCGCTCCTCATCAGCTTGTGCATGACCATAGGCTTAAACAGTTCTAAGGCTACATAGCGCGGCAAGCCGCATTGATGAAGCTTGAGCTTAGGACCAACAACGATGACCGAGCGACCGCTGTAGTCTACCCGCTTACCGAGAAGATTCTGCCGAAACCGTCCTTGTTTGCCCTTCAGGATGTCCGCAAGAGATTTCAGAGCATGGTTATTACCGGTGGTGACTACGCGGCCTCTCCGCCCATTGTCAATAAGGGCATCAACGGCTTCCTGCAACATGCGTTTTTCATTACGGATGATTATCTCCGGCGCACCCAGCTTCATAAGACGGCGGAGACGGTTGTTACGATTGATGACTCTCCGATAGAGGTCGTTAAGGTCGCTAATAACAAAGCGACCACCATCCAACTGCACTATAGGACGAAGCGCCGGAGGCAGTACAGGAAGGACCGTCAGGATTGTCCACTCAGGCTTATTCTCACTGAGCTTGAAGGCTTCAACTAACTGGAGCCTCTGGCTTACCTTCTTACGGTATCCTCCTGAGGTACTGCGGACTTGCTCTCGAAGTCTCTGGTGCAATGCATCCATATCGATTTGCCGCAATATCTGCAGAATAGCCTCCGCCCCCATACCGACCTCAAAAACAGCATCATACTTGTCCTTCAGCCTCCTGTATTCCTCTTCGTTAAGCAGTTTTAGCGGCTGGAGGTTTTCTATTTCTTCAATGCTTGCCTTCAGCTCTCTTTCGAGTCTTTCGCCCCTTTCTACTACCCTGGCACGAAGCTGGTTTATCTCCTTGATCTTCGCCTCGTCATCCTGGTCCTGGGCCTCCAATTCTTCGATTTTCTTGCCCACGCGTTCGTCCTGCTCGGCAAGTCTTCGGACCATCTCTTCCTCAAGCTGGAGACGTCTCTTCTGTTTAGCCTCCTCATCAACTGAGATAATGATATAGCGAGCGAAGTAAATCACTCCCTCCAGGTCCCGTGGAGACAGATTGAGGAGCAGCGCGAGCCGACTGGGTACCAGCTTGACAAACCAGATGTGAGTAACGGGTGCAGCCAGTTCTATGTGTCCCATGCGCTCCCGGCGTATACCGGAATGAGCTATCTCAACGCCACATTTGTCACAAGTAACTCCTTTGTATCTTGCCTTCTTGTATTTGCCGCAGTGGCATTCAAAATCCTTGACAGGACCAAAAATCCTTTCACAGAAGAGTCCGTCTCTTTCTGGCTTTAAAGTGCGGTAGTTTACTGTCTCTGCCTTAGTTACCTCGCCATGAGACCAACTCCTGATTTGTTCCGGCGAGGCTAGGCTTATTCGAATACCGTTAACGCCATCAAATTGAGACATTTTCCCCCTCGCTAAGCAGTTCAACAGCAAAACCTAGACTACGTAGCTCCATAAACAACACCTTAGTTGATTCCGGAATCCCGAGCTGTCGGATATCCTCGCCCTTAACAAGACACTCGTAAGCTTTAGCCCGTCCCATTACGTCATCTGACTTTACTGTGAGCATCTCCTGAAGTGTATGGGCTGCGCCGTACGCTTCCAGCGCCCATACCTCCATCTCACCGAACCTTTGACCGCCAAACTGAGCCTTTCCTCCCAATGGTTGCTGGGTGATGAGGGAGTATGGACCAGTAGAACGGGCATGCACCTTATCACCAACGAGATGAATCAGTTTCATCATGTACATTGTGCCCACAGTTACCGGCATGTCAAACAACTCGCCAGTTCTCCCATCTCGGAGTTCCATTCTGCCGGAAGTGGGAGGGTAGAGCTTCTGCTCTTTGTAGACTTTTCGCGCCATGAGCTCCAAATCTTCATCACCGAGGGTTCTCAGCTTAGACCCGTCGGATATACCCAGTTTCTCAAGCCATATACGGAGGGAGGCTCTTCTGGCTGCACCTATGCGCCCTCCATCCATTACTTCGCTAGCATCAAAACCACGATCGGAAAGCCATTCTCCGACCTTTTCCAGATCGGTTCCCGCATTTCCCGGATCTTCAGGGCTAAAGCTAACAGCGCCAGCTTCCCAGGCTATCCAGGTTCTGGCTAAGGCATCCTCGATAGTGGCGGCATCGGCTCCATCAAAAATCGGGTTAATAGCCTCAAATCCTAATGTGTGAGCTGCCCAACCCAGATGAGCCTCCAGGACCTGCCCGATGTTCATACGGCCCGGAATACCGAGAGGATTGAGAACGATATCTACAGGTGTGCCATCCGGCAGAAATGGCATCTCCTCCTCAGGCAATACGACGGAGATGACCCCTTTGTTGCCATGTCTCCCTGACATCTTGTCTCCGACTGAGACTTTGCGCTTCTGAGCAACCCATACCTGTATGAGGCGGTTCACACCGGCAGGCAGTTCGTCGTGGCTGTCACGAGAGAAGACTTTAGTTGCGGTTACTCTCCCCCATTCTCCCGATGGTACCCTGAGCGAGCTATCTTTCACTTCCCGTGTCTTCTCGCCAAAAATGGCTCGTAACAGCTTCTCTTCCGCAGAAGGTTCGGTTTCGCCCTTGGGAGTGATCTTACCCACCAGGATGTCGTTGGACCTCACCTCGGCACCGATACGTACAATACCGATCTCATCAAGGTTAGATAGGCTCTCCTCGCTCACGTTGGGTATGTCTCTGGTGATTTCTTCGGGACCAAGCTTCGTATCACGTTCCTCTATCTCATATTTCTCAATGTGGATGGAAGTATACACATCATCCCTAACCAGCCTTCTGCTGATGATGATGGCATCTTCGAAGTTATATCCCCCCCAGCTCATAAACGCACAGATGACATTCTGGCCCAAGGCGAGGTTTCCATCATCTATGGAATAGCTACCTACTAGCACCTGCCCTTTCTCAACCTTGTCGCCCTTGTTCACAATAGGATGCTGGTTTATGCAGGTCCCTTGATTGGTTCTGGCAAACTTGACTAGATCGAGTACTTGCTCTTCGCCGTTTCCGTTCTTTGTTACGATCTGTGAGCTCGTCGCCGAAGTAACCACAGCGCCCTCAGTGGCAAACAAGGCTTGGCTACTGTATTTGGCTACCTCTCTTTCCATGCCCGTGGCCACCAAAGGACGCCCGGGCCTCAATAAGGGCACGGCCTGTCGCTGCATGTTGCAGCCCATCAAAGCGCGATTAGCGTCATCGTGCTCAAGAAAGGGGATGAGGCAAGCGGCTATACTGAACAGCTGCTTTGGTGATACATCGATGAAATCCACTCTGTCTGCCGATTCCTTGAAGTATTTCCCCCCCTTCTTGACCTCAACCCTGTCATGAACAAACTCGCCTCTCTCATTGAGAGGAGCATTAGCTTGGGCAATGTTGTATTGACCTTCCTCATCGGCCGATAGATACACGATCTGGTCAGACACAAAAGGACTTACTTTGATAGTCCGAGCGGGAAGATCTGACAGCTTTCTTGCCAGCTGGTTTGTGATCGATGCTCCGTTCCTGGCGACGAGCTTGCCGTCATGCTCTATATCCTCCGTGACTGTTCTCCTCATCGACCCCGCTACAGTATTGGGAACCTCGTGGATTACCCTGAGATACGGCGTCTCTATGAAACCGTATTCATTGACCGAGGCGTAAGTAGCGAGGGAGCCAATCAGTCCGACATTAGGTCCTTCAGGCGTTTCTATGGGACAAATCCTGCCGTAATGAGAATGATGTACGTCACGAACCTCAAATCCAGCCTGTTTTCTTGATAGTCCTCCAGGACCCATGGCAGAGAGACGACGCTTGTGAGTCAGCTCAGCCAGAGGATTAGTTTGCTCCATGAACTGTGATAGCTGGGATCGCCCAAAGAATTCCCTTATGGCAACTACCACAGGGCGGACGTTGATCAGGGAGACAGGCGTCGCAGCCTCGGGGCCAAGAATGCTCATTCGCTCTTTGATGGCCCTCTCCAACCTCAATAAGCCGATACGGAACTGCTTCTGTATCAGGAAACCTACTGCCTGGGCCCTGCGATTGCCTAGATGATCAATGTCATCGGGAGCTTCTTTGCCAATGTTCACTGCGATAATACGACGGACTATTTGCACCATATCTTCAGGGGTTACGCTCGTACAATCTTCAGCGAGATTGAGGCCCAGCTTCTTGTTCAGCTTATAACGGCCAACTTTGCCCAGGCTGTAGCGGCGAGGGTTGAACAGGAAGTTATTGAGCAAGGCCTGGGCACTAACAAGACTAGGAGCTTCACCGGAGGATAGTTTTCTGTAAATATCGAACAGGGCATCAGCCTTGCTCTTAATCAGAGGATCCCGTTCCATTGTAGAGCGGATGAAAGCATGCTCGGGTGAGTTATCTACGTCTTGGAAGAGGGAAAGCAGGGTCTCATCGCTCTCAAAGCCGATGGCACGCAGCAAAGTAGTAACCGGGATCTTCCGTTTGCCACTTACTTTGACTGAAATCACATCCCGACCAGAAGTGTCAAAGTCAAGCCACGCTCCATGTTCGGCAACAAGCTTAGCAAAGCCCAATCTGCGACCACTCGAAGCATCCTTGTTTATGGTGAAGTAAACGCCTGGGAAACGAGTCAATTGGTTAACCACCACCCGCTCAACTCCGGCAATGACGAAAGTGCCGCTATCCGTCATCAAAGGAAAATCACTGAAAAACAGTTCCTGCTGGTTAATCTCCCCCGTCTCCTTGATGACCAACTGAGCAGTAACATAGATGGGAGAAGAATAAGTCAGGCTCCGTTCAAGACACTCAGAAATGGAGTGCTGGGGCTCCCGAAACTCATAATCGGCAAAGCGCAATTCTAACCTGGTGTTAGTATGATCTTGAATCGGTGAGATTTCCTCGAACAGCTCCTTCAAGCCTTCTTCCTGGAACCAACGGAAGGAGTTGAGCTGAACCCGGATAAGGTCAGGTATTTCCAAAGGCTCGGGCAACTTAGCGAAGGATTTCAGCAACTCGTACTTAAGCATGTAAGAAACGATCCTGCCTCTTCTTCTCCAGAACGATATCCTGGAGACACTACGTAAGGAAATCTAGAGTGATAAGGGCAGAAGAGAATAAGAACATAACACAAACAAAACATCATAACACCGTCATAGAATTCTGTCAAGTCAGCGATTTGAATGGGTCTACAACCTCTAGAAATGCCCCCCTACTCTAACTCATTAGAAACGTCCTCTGGTGATTTCACACCGGTAACGCCTGGCTAGCGCGTTGAGATTGGAGACTGTATCTTCTCCAGGGATGGTCCGGAGGAGGGACATATTTCCTGTTTGGTTGAGAGTTTTGTTGCTTTTGATGAGTAACCATGGGCCTCGGGCGTAACTCCTCGACTGCTGTGAATAGAACCGCCCTGTCCTTGTAGACAATGTGGATTGACCCATCCATTCAGGCACCTCCTCTCGGGTCGCCTGTTCCTTACTTCTCCTCTCGGAAAGAGGACACTTCTATCGAGTTTTCCGGAGGACATTATCAAGGAGTTTCAACGGGCTTAAAGATCAGGCTTTATCCCCCCCGGTGTGATGTGCTAATCTATGCTGTATTTGCCCCTGCGCGCTAAGCTACGTTCATTGCCCCGTGGGGATCAGGCTGAGAGTATGAAAACCTTAGTTCAATGTGATTTCGATGGTACAATCACCGAGGAAGATGCCAGTTTCTTTATTCTGGATGCCTACGCCGAGGGAGATTGGCGACGATTGCTGCAGGAGTACAAGGAGGGGAGGATATCGGTATGTGGGTTCAATACCGTGGCCTTCTCTACGGTTAAAGCCGACAAACCTGCGCTGCTTCAGACGCTGAAAGGCAAGGTCAAGGTGCGGGCCGGATTTCATGAACTGGTGGATTACTGCCTGAAAAAGAGCTTCAGATTCGTGATCGTGAGCAATGGCCTGGATTTCTACATAGAGGCCGTTCTGAAAGACCTGAGCCTGGAAAACCTCGAAGTCTACTCAGCGCGGACTTCGTTTCACCCCGAAGGGATGAGAGTTCGGTATGTGGGACCCGATGGCAGGCGATTAAGGGATGGCTTCAAAGAGGCGTACATCCGATCATTCCTGAAGCTGGGGTACAGGGTGATATATATGGGAAACGGCGACTCCGATTTTGCCCCGGCAAGACACGCCCATCGCGTTTTTGCCACGGGCGAACTGCAAGAACGTTGCAGGGAGAACGGCCTGAATTGCAGACCTCTTGAGAGTTTTATTGATGCCGTCAGAGATATGGAAGCGATATCACAGGTCCAGCTCTGAAGCAATTCCCTGCATCGCTTCGATTCCCAGGCTTATGAACTCTTCCAACTCCAGTCCGATTTCCCGGCACTCAGCCACCTGTTCTCGGCTAACTCCGGCAGCAAAGCTCTTCTCCCGAAAGCGCTTCATCACCGATTTGGCCGCCAGTCCGCTCACTTTATCGGGACGAACCAATGCCGCAGCAGTAATGAGTCCGCTCAGCGGGTCAGCGCAAAAGAGAGCCTTATCCAACTCGGTTTCCCGGGAAACATCGTGAGCTTCGTTATGGCACAGAACTGCATGGGTCATAGTCTCATTGGCCCCCAGTTCCCGTGCTATGTCAGCACCCAATCTGCTATGGCTGCTCATGTCATGCTTAACCAATTCTACGTCTATGTCGTGAACGAGACCGGTAAGCCCCCACTCTTCTTCGTCCTTCCCGAGCTTCCTGGCCAGGGCGCGCATGATCCCCTCGGTGGCCAGCATGTGCTTTATCATATTCCTATCATGGACATTCTCGTAGATGGAATCAAGAATCCTTTCCCTGTCAAGTTCAGAGCTCATATCAACACCTTCTCTCGCTGCCTCAATAATATACCACGTAGATACCGCCCTGTGGAAGAGGCGTCGTTTTCTGCCAATTGCTCAGGCGTCCCTGCAGCGACAAGATAGCCACCGTCATCGCCGGCACCAGGACCAAGGTCGATCACCCAATCGGCGTTCTTTATCACATCGAGATGGTGCTCAATGACAACTACCGTGTTCCCATAGTCCACCAGGCGCTGCAGCACTGTCAGCAGGCAAGCAATATCTGGGAAAGACAAACCGGTAGTTGGTTCATCCAGCATATAAAGCGTCTTACCTGTGGAGCGACGTGACAGCTCAGCCGACAGTTTTATTCGCTGGGCTTCTCCCCCGGAAAGGGTCGGCGCTGGCTGCCCCAGGCAAATATACCCCAGGCCTACGTCTCGCAGGGTCTCGAGCTTGTTCCTCACCTTGGGGAAACGGTCAAAGAAAAGCAAAGCTTCGTCCACCGTCATATCGAGGATGTCGGAGATGTTCTCTCCCTTGAAGTGGATCTCCAGCGCTTCGCGGTTGTACCTTTTCCCTTTGCATACCTCACAAGGAACGGTGACATTGGCCAGGAACTGCATCTCTATCTGCACGTAGCCCGCTCCCTGACAGGCTTCGCACCTTCCCCCTTTCACGTTGAAGGAGAAGCGTCCCTGGAGATAACCACGCATTCTGGCTTCCGGAACAGCAGCGAAAAGCTCACGAATAAGAGTGAATGTTCCCGTATAAGTAGCTGCATTACTTCGCGGTGTGCGACCAATCGGTGACTGGTCAATGTTGACCACCTTATCAATGTGCTCGATGCCCACGATATCGTCGCATTCGCCGGGCCTTTCCTTGGCTCGATAGAGGATGCGTGCCAGCCTCCTATACAGGACCTGGTTGATGAGAGAGCTTTTGCCGCTTCCAGAGACGCCGGTAATGCACACGAACCTGCCGAGCGGGATACGACCGTCGATGTTCTTCAGGTTGTTCTCCCTGGCACCTTTGACTACCAGTTCTCTTCCTGAACCCGGGCGACGCTCGTGCGGCATGGGGATTTGCTTGGTCCCGCTGAGGTATTGGCCCGTTACTGAGTGAGGACAGCTCATCACATCTTGCAGTGTCCCTGCGGCGACAACTTGTCCCCCGTGTCTACCGGCCCCGGGCCCCATATCGATAACGTGGTCAGCAGCTCTCATCACAGCTTCATCATGCTCGACGATGATTATGGTATTATCCAGGTCTCTGAGGTGCTTCAGCGTTGCTATGAGCCGGGAGCCATCGGCAGGGTGCAAGCCCACCGTGGGCTCGTCACAAATGTAAAGAACGCCGGTAAGGCCGCTGCCAATCTGGGTAGCCAGGCGGATTCTCTGAGCTTCACCACCGCTCAATGTCGCCGAAGGCCGGTCCAAGGTTAGATAGCCCAGACCTATATTTTTGAGAAAGCCCAACCGCGCATGAATCTCTCTGATGATCTGCTTAGCTATTGTGAGTTCGCGAGGACTGATTTCATCGCCCAGTTGTTCCGCCCAGTTCAGAGCCCTCGTAACCGGTAGCGTGGTAACATCCACTATATTCTTGCCCGTAATAGTGACGGCCAAGGATTCCGGTTTCAGCCTCTTACTCCGGCAGACAGAGCACGGATTGGATGCCATATAGCGCTCAATATCGGCCCTGATGCCATCGGAGTCCGTCTCCCGGTAGCGGCGTTCCAAGCGTGGTATGACACCTTCGAAATTGGCGTAGTACTGACGCATTCTGCCATGGCGGTCCTCATATGTGACGGGAAATGGTTCACCCCCATCCCCATACAGAATAATACGCAGGAATTCGTCGCTCAGTTCCGTGACCGGCGTGGCTAGAGAAAAACCGTGGCGGCGACTCAGAGACCGCAGCATACTATCGTACCAGGGTCTGAGTTGCCCGTTTGTTGTCCAAGGTTGGATAGCTCCTTCAGCGAGGCTCAGTCTCCTGTCAGGGACGACCAGGTTAGGGTCGATTTCCAGGTTGTATCCCAGTCCCGTGCAGGCAGGGCAAGCTCCGTAAGGGCTGTTAAAACTGAAGGTTCTGGGAGCGATTTCTCCCAGGCTTATGCCGCAGTAGACGCAGGCAAAATGCTCCGAGAACAGCGATTCCTCGCCATCAAGGACCTTGATAAGCACTACGCCCGACCCCAGCTTCAGTGCTGTCTCAACAGAGTCGGCAAGCCGGGCGGCGTTCTCACCTTTCTCTATCTGTAGTCTATCGACCACCACCTCTACGGTGTGCTTCTTGTTCTTATCTAACTGCAACTCCTCAGACAGGTCATAGATTTGTCCATCGACTCGAGCCCTGACGAACCCTGCCTTCTGCAAATCCTTGAATATTGTCTGATGTTCGCCTTTGCGGTCTCTGACCAGGGGCGCCAAGATCATGATGCGACTGCCTTCGGGCATCTCTTGAACGGAGTCGACGATCTGCTGCACTGTCTGCTGTGAGATCGCCCTTCCGCATTCCGGGCAATGCGGGTGTCCAATGCGGGCGAAGAGAAGCCGCAAATAGTCGTATGTCTCGGTCAAGGTGCCTACGGTAGACCTCGGGTTATGAGGCGGCCCTTTCTGGTCAATGGATATGGCCGGACTGAGCCCTTCAATGTAATCGACGTCCGGCTTCTCCATCTGCCCGAGGAACTGGCGGGCATAGGCAGAAAGGGACTCCACGTAGCGGCGTTGCCCCTCAGCGTATATGGTATCGAAAGCCAGAGAACTCTTTCCTGAGCCGGAAACGCCGGTGATAACCACCAGTTTGTTCCGGGGGATGACGATGTCTATATTCTTAAGGTTGTGTTCTCTGGCGCCCTTAACAGATATGACATCCGGCATGGTTCCTATTGTAACACTGGCACGGGTGCTTCTCAAACGGGAATCGACGAGGTTGTCCGGCAACGCGAATCGCCATTGTGAACCCCGACCTGTCGGGACATGACAATCTAATGCAACGTCGACCGAGATTGCTTCGGCTGGCTTCGCCAGCCTCGCAACGACAGGGTGACGGTGTCGTTGCGAGCACCTGAAAGGTGCGCGGCAATCTCCGCGGCTAAATCAGGCCTTCAAAATGCACCAGTACCGGGGCCAGCATCAGTGAGATGACCGACATCAGCTTGAGCATTATGTTCAACGACGGCCCGGCAGTATCCTTCATGGGGTCACCCACTGTATCCCCACAGACACTGGCTTTATGAGCCTCTGAGCCCTTGCCGCCGAATTTCCCCGCCTCAATCCATTTCTTGGCATTGTCCCACGCGCCGCCGGCGTTGTTCAGTGTGACCGCAAGTATGAAACCGGTAACCAGCGCGCCGATAAGAAAGCCGGCGAGGGCGTACTTGCCCAGAACTATTCCCACAATCACGGGCGCGATTATCGCCATTAGCGAAGGAAGCAGCATTTGCCTCAATGCTATTCTGGTGGCTATATCCACGCACTTCCCGTACTCGGGCCTGACCGTCCCCTCCATCAAGCCCTTTATCTCACGCCACTGCCGGCGGACTTCATCTATGATTGCCGCCGTGGTTACACCCACCGCCTTCATGGTCATGGCACAGAAGACGGGAGGCATAAGGGCGCCCAGAAACAAGCCAACGATAACGGGCACACTTAGCAGGCTCAGTGCCGGAGGTAGTATCAACTCGCCCGTGGATGAGACAGTCACTATGCCGACAGCCATAGAGAAGGCCAGAATCAAGCCCAATGAGTTCATGGCAGCGGCACCGATGGCGAATCCCTTACCTGTGGCTGCCGTCGTATTGCCCAGAGAATCCAGAGCGTCCGTCCGTTCGCGCACCTCATCCGGCAACCCTGCCTGGGTTGCTATACCTCCAGCGTTGTCAGCGATAGGTCCGTAAGCGTCGGTAGCCAGCGTCACGCCCAGGGTAGACAACATGCCGACACAGGCCAGGGCCACACCGTAAAAACTGCCGAACTGGAAGGCTACGGCAATCGCTACGGCTATCAAGAGCACCGGTGGCCATGTGCTCATCAGGCCGGTGGCAAAGCCTCGAATCACGGTAGCACCGGCACCCGTAGTGGAGGCTTCGGAGATTTCTTGCGTTGGTTTGAAGGCATAAGAGGTGAAGTAGTTCGTGCTTTCCCCTATCAGGGCACCGGCCACAAGGCCAGCGAGCATGGCCCAGAAGAGACCGAGACTGGCATCCATGAAATGAATCACCAGAAAGCCAAAGACTGCTGCCAGTATCGTGGCGCCGAGTGTGCCACGGCGCAAAGCGCCCAGGAGAGCACCCATTTCTACCTTCTCCCCTATTCTAACCAGGAAACAGCCGATCACGGAGGCCAGAATCCCCCCCGCCATGATTAGAAGAGGCAGCCACCAGGCACGTTGCAGGGCAACCTCCTCTGACAGTGCCGGATTGGGAAACAGTATTCCCTTAACCCACGGCGCTACCATGATACCAACGGTGGTGAGCGCCATGGTGGCAATAACAGTTTGCACATAGGATTCAAAGAGGTCACCGCCCATGCCGCACACATCGCCGACGTTGTCGCCCACATTGTCAGCTATGACGGCCGCATTCCTGGGGTCGTCCTCCGGTATCCCGGCCTCCACCTTGCCCACCAGGTCGGAACCGGCATCCGCCCCTTTGGTGAAGATCCCGCCCCCAACCCTGGCAAAAAGAGCTACCAGTGAAGCACCGGTGCCGTAAGCGGGAATGACAAACAGAAACCGGAAATCAGGGAGGTCGTGCCAGGCAAAATAGAGAACAGATAACCCTATGAGACCCACGCTCACCACTGTCAATCCCATAACTGCCCCGCCCCTGAAAGAAACCTTGAGCCCCTGGTTGAGGCTCTTCTGTGCCGCTGCGCAAGTCCGGCCATTGGCCCTGAGTGCCATATTCATGCCGCCATATCCGGCGCCCATAGAACATATGGCACCAAAGATGAACGCTACAGATACTCTCCAGCCCAAAGCCGGGACAACTGCCAGAACAACGGCTATTACGGCCACCACAACGCCTAACGTGCGATACTCCCTGTGGATAAAGACAAGCCCCCCTTCTTTGATGGCACCAGAGATCTCCTTAATCCTCTCTGAGCCCGGATCCTGGCGCAGAACGTAGCGCGCGAAGTATGCGACCGCACCTGCACCCACAAGCCCCATGATTACACAGATCCAGACTAACTCCATGGCTCTCCTTCCTATGCGGGCATAGAATTAGGGCACTCAAGTCGAGTCGGGGTGCCCCTGATTCCGTCTGCCGGAATACGCATGCTGGAGGTCTAAGTGTAATACAGAGGGCCATGTCCGTCAACGAAAGAACTGTTGACCCCTGGTCGGGTTGCGATGTAAAATCAGGCGTGAAAGTGAAGAGAGGTAGCCCGAAGCTCGCGGTAGACGTCAGAAAGCAACGGTCGGAAGATGCCGGAGACAATCAATGATGGTTGATTGTCCTGCGAGTATCGGTTCTTAGATAGCTGATAAAGGAGGCAAAATGGATTTTGCATTCACCGAGGAACAGAAGATGTTCCAGACGATGGTGCGGGATTTCTGTGCCAGCGAAATCGAACCCTACGCTGCCGAATGGGATGAGACCGACAAGTTCCCACACGAGACTTACAGGAGAATGGCCGATGCCGGGCTATGCGGTGTTCACTTCCCTGAGAAATATGGAGGAAGCGGCGACGAGGTAACCTTCACCATAGCCAGCGAGGAGATTTCTCGCGCCTCTGCCGGGTTGGGTGTGGCATATCTTGTCAGCCTCGGCCTGGGCATGTATCCCGTGGTCATGCACGGAAGTGAGCAGCACAAAAGTCACTATATTCCTCGTGTAATCGACGGGTCGATAGTGGCCTTCGGCTTGACAGAGGCCATGGCCGGCAGTGATGTCGCTGCTCTGGAGACCAAATATGGCCGGCAGGGAGATTATTATGTGCTTAACGGCACCAAGATTTTCATAAGCAATGCTGCTGAAGCCGATTTCGTAACTACCTTTGCTACCAGAGACAAATCCCTGGGCTACCGCGGCATCAGTGCCTTCGTCGTAGACAAAGGTGCTAAAGGCTTCTCCGTAGGCAAGATGGAGAAGAAGATGGGACTGCACCCCGCTTCGGTAGCTGAGCTTATCTTCGACGACTGTAAGATACCTGTCGCCAATATGCTGGGCGAGGAGGGGAGAGGCTTCAAGATAGCTCTGGAAGGCATAGACGCCAGCAGGGTCAGCATAGCCTCTCAGGCACTGGGGATTGCTCAAGCTGCCTATGATGCGGCCGTGGCCTATGCTAAGGAAAGGAAGCAATTCGGTGCGGAACTCGCGCGCCTGCAAGCAATCCAGTGGATGATTGCCGATATGGCTACGGAGATAGACGCAGCGCGCTTGCTGACCTACAGGGCTGCCTGGCTAGCCAAGACAGAAGGGCGCGCTCCTCCCAAGGAAGCAGCAATGGCCAAGCTTTTTGCTTCTGAGGCGGCTCACAGGGTCTGCCACAAAGCTGTTCAGGTATTCGGCGGCTATGGCTATACCAGGGACTTCCCCGTCGAGCGCTACTACCGCGACCAGAGAATAACCGAGATTTACGAAGGGACATCGGAGATGCAGAGGTGGACGATTGCCCGCCAAGTGTTGGGCACAAAGTAGAGGAGTTGACCATGTTTACGGAGAAAACTCTGCAAGAGGTGCGGGAGGGTAAGAAGCGGTGGGAGAGAGAAGTAGAGAAGGCCAGACAGCAGAAGCCTGAGAGGAAACAACGGTTCTCCACCGTTTCCGATTTCGAGATAAAGGGGATTTACACCCCGGACGATATCAAGGACCTGGCCTTCGCCAGAGATATCGGCTATCCCGGCATCTTCCCGTTTACCAGGGGATGCCAGCCCACAATGTACCGGGGCCGGGAGTGGACTTTCCGCATGTTTTCCGGAATGGGCAGTGCCGAGGATACTAACAGAAGATGGCATCACCTGCTTAAGGAAGGCGAGACGGGGCTGAGCACTGCCTTCGACTTCCCAACGCTGATGGGGTACGATACCGATTCGCCTCGAGCCCGCGGTGAATGTGGGAGATGCGGGGTGGCGATCGACACTCTCAGGGATTTCGAAATTCTAACTCACGGCATTCCCCTGGACGGCGTCACTACCTCTATGACCATTAATCCCCCTGCCCTCGTACTATGGGCGATGTACCTGGGTGTCGCCGACAAATCGGGCATAACCTGGGATAGAATCGGGGGCACGATTCAGAACGATATGCTAAAGGAATTCATCGCGCAGAAGACGTTCATGCTCCCGCCTGAGCCGTCGGTCAGACTGATAAGCGACGCCGTCGAGTTCGGCACCGAGCATGTTCCCCTGTGGAATACCATAAGCATTAGCGGCTACCACATTCGGGAGGCAGGCTCCACCGCCATCCAGGAACTGGCTTTCACCCTGGCCGACGGGATAGCTTATGTCCAGGACATCATTGAAAGAAAGAAGCTGGATGTTGACTCGTTTGCTCCTCGTCTTTCCTTCTTCTTCAACTCTCATCTCGATTTCTTCGAGGAGATTGCCAAGTTTAGAGCCGCGAGAAGGATGTGGGCCAGGATTATGAGAGACAGGTTCAAGGCCAAGAATCCTCGCTCCTGGTGGATGAGGTTCCATACTCAGACGGCAGGTTGTTCTCTGACTGCCCAGCAGCCCTACAATAATATTGTAAGGACTACCACTGAAGCCCTGGCCGCGGTCTTGGGCGGAACGCAGTCTCTCCACACCAATGCTCTCGATGAGACGCTGGCTCTGCCCTCTGAATTCGCCGCCACTATTGCTCTGCGTACCCAGCAAGTTATCGCCGATGAAATAGGCGTCACCAACGTCATCGACCCTCTGGCTGGCTCCTATTTCGTGGAGTCCTTGACCAGCCAGCTAGAGGAAAAGGCCTGGGAGTACATCAACAAGATAGATAACATGGGCGGCATGCTTGCTGCCATTGACAGAGGTTTCCCCCAAATGGAGATTGCCGATGCGGCCTATCATTTCCAGAAGCAGATAGATAAAGCAGAGAACGTCGTGGTCGGCGTGAACAAATATGCTACTGAAAAAGAGGCTCCTGCCGAGATACTGAAGATCGATGAAAGGGTTGAGGAAAGGCAGAGTGCCCGGTTGAAGGAAGTAAAAGCGGCGAGGGATAACCGCAAGGTGGCTCAAATCCTGAGCGACCTTCGCGCTGCTTCCAGGACGGACAAGAACCTGATGCCTTACGTGATAGCGGCGGTCAAGGAGTACGCTACTGAGCAGGAGATCTGTGATGTGTGGAGAGACATCTTCGGGGCGTATCGAGACCCGGGATACTATTAGATTTTAGCTCAAGTAACTTCCCTCTCCCGCGACGGGAGAGGGTGAGGTGAGGATGCGATTAACAGAAGGGGCGACTAAGCGAAGGTGAAGACAACATGGCAAACTCAGGAAGAAAGATAAGGATTCTGGTGGCCAAGCCCGGCCTGGACGGGCATGACCGCGGGGCGCGGGTCATAGCCAGGGCATTCCGGGATGCCGGGTTTGAGGTGGTGTATACCGGCCTGCATCAGACGCCGGAGCAGGTTGTCGCTGCCGCTCTGCAGGAGGACGTTGACGTCATCGGGTTGAGCTGTCTCTCTGGAGCTCATATACACTTGTTCGGGCGGGTGATCGAGTTGCTCAAGGAAAACAAAGTAGACGATGTGAAGGTTATCGGCGGCGGAATCATTCCTGAAGAAGACATCCCCAGGCTCAAGAAACTTGGAATCAAGGAGGTGTTCCTGCCCGGAACGTCCCTTGACAAGATAGTAGGCTGGGTGAGAGATAACGTAAGTCTGCGTTGCTGAAGTAATCCCCCGGACAAGAAGCTGTTCGCTGTTTACCCCGCATGATATTTGAGGTAAAATAGATTCGGTTTTGCGGGAGTAACTCAGTGGTAGAGTTCCTGCCTTCCAAGCAGGGTGTCGCG
>SOJB01000058.1 GCA_004376695.1 Dehalococcoidia bacterium
TTGAACAACTCTCGGAACTGCCCAACCTCACTCTAACTATGGAGCGCAGGGCAAAATCTCAAGGCTGGGGTGGACTTGCACAGGCTAATATGGGCATCGCCCTCAGACAATCCACTTCCGGTTGATATTGCGCAAGCTCAACGCAAACAGACCGATGCAGAATGCACCGAGAATCAGAAAGTCCATGGCAAACGACATTATATTGCCGCCGTGTACTGCCCCGTGAAGTATATCCACACCGTAAGTTAGAGGCAGTACATAGGAGAGCGGCCGGATAAATACCGGAAGAGACATGATTGGAACGAAAAGCCCACACAGGAATATCATCGGAAAACGGAAGAAGTTAGAAAAAGTCTGGGCCTCAAATACCTGGCTGACGGAAACTGCGATGAAAAGCCCCAGAAAGGTTGATACGATTGCGATTAGAATGATAGCCGGTATAACCAGAGCCCACGCAACTCCCGAAAGGTCTGCCAGAAACGTTGCGATTACTACGGGAACGAAGCAATTGATTATCCCAAAGAGGATAGCCCCACCGGTCTTGGCCAGCATGAGCAGTTCCAGAGGGATTGGAGCCAGTAGTAATCTATCAAAAGAGCGCTGCCTCTTCTCGAAGGTGATGGTTACCGCCAGCATTGACGTGGTGCCGAAAAGAATGGAAATAGTCATAACGCCCGGCAGGAGCGCCGGAATGCTTTCCAGCCCGTGGCCGGCCCTGATAAAAAACATACCGGTCCAGGCAAGCGGGAATATTATGCCCCAGCTGATGTTGGGCGGCTTGAGATAATATACCCGCACATCTTTCATGAAGATATTCCAGAATGCAATCCAGCGTGTCATTGATTTCCTCCACCCACAGCTTTCTCCTTTTCCTTCTTCATCAACTCTACCTCAATGCCCGTAACCTCTACAAAAATATCCTCCAGCGAAGGCAGGTGACGGCGGGCTTCGGTCACCTGAATGCCCCTTTCCTCCAGAAGCCGCGTCAGGGGGGCGATGTTGATCGGTTCTGCTGATTCGACCCGCATTTGACCCGGGGCGGTAGATTGAAATCTATATTCAGGGAAAGCCGCATTCATTTCTTCAGATAGCTTCGCTCCGGAGTCGGAGACAGAAAGAAGAAGCACGTTTTTGCCTTGCACCGGTTGTAGAAGGTTTGTCGTGCGTTCGACCATTACCACTCGCCCGCTCACAATGAAGGCAATTCGCTCACATAGCCGCTCGGCTTCCTCGATGTAGTGAGTGGTAAAGAAGATGGTTGTTCCCTGGTGGTGGAGCTCGGAGATTAGCTGCCTCACCTGGCGGGCGCTGGCGACGTCAATTCCTGTGGTCGGTTCATCAAGAAAGAGAATAGGCGGCTGGTGCATGATGCCAGCGGCGAAAGTAAGCTTGCGCTTCATTCCCTTGGAATAGCCCTCGAAACTGCGGCCGGCGGCATCGGTTAGGCCAAAAGCCTCCAGTAGTTCCTGCGCCCGCTTCTGGCGCTCGTTCTTCGGCATCCCGTAGAGCGCCCCGCAGAAGCAGAGGTTCTGGAAGCCTGTCAACTCGGGGTAGAGGTTGCTCTCATCAGGCACTATTCCTACCAGGTGCTGGGCCGCCTTGGGACTGTGTGTGCATTCGATACCACCAATGCGGACTGTCCCCCCATCCAGGCGAGCCAGCCCTGTCAGCATGTTTATTGTTGTAGTCTTGCCGGAGCCATTGGGACCAAGAAAGCCAAACAACTCTCCTTCAGTCACCTCAAAGCTGATATTGTCCACGGCAAGGACTTCGCCGTAGCGCTTGGTAAGCCCGGTTACTTCTATGATTGCCCTGTTGACCGATGACAAATCCGGCGCGCCTAGCCTTCCTTCTCAAGCTCGCCAATGCGTTCCTCTACTCGCCTGGCCTCCGCTCTGAGCTGTTTCACGCATTCTTCAAGCTCCTCAACGGTTTCCTCCTTGGTGGCAAATCGCTGCGGTGCACGCCCGGGGCCGCAGCAGCAACCCCGATGGTGATGCCAATCAGGCCGTGGCGTATGGCAGGAACGTTGCTCGCGGCCATAGTCAGAGTGATGACACATCTTGTTTCCTCCTGTCCGGACAATATTCTGTGCACAATTGCTCCTCATCCGACTCCTTCATGCTCAGGGCCGTTGAAGCAAGCTGGCGACACTTCTCCAGCGCATCATGGTTGAGAAAGTAGTGTATGTGGTAGCCCCGCCGCTCTCCCTTTACCAGCCCGATGCTTTTCAGCACCCGCAGATGTTGAGACACTGCCGACTGGGACACTCCCAGAAGGTCTGCAAGAGCATTGACGCAGAGGGCGTCTTGGTCACGCTGGCGCCGGAGGAGCTTCACAAGCTTGAGGCGGGTCGCGTCAGCCAGCGCGCTGAACAACATTGTCTGCTCATCCGTGTTTTCCTGCAGTTGTTCCCGACTCTGCATAATGGTATAAGTATTCACTAACCTACTAATATTATCATCTGCAGGTGCATTTGTCAAGGCCCAAATTGCTCCGATACTGTTGCATTTTCGTCCGTCGAGGCTGCAAACATGAGAGAGCCCTCGCAGAAGGCTATTGACAATTCGCTTGCCTAACGTGCTATCATAGTACCGTAAGGCAAGTA
>SOJB01000051.1 GCA_004376695.1 Dehalococcoidia bacterium
GTCCTCGGGCCGCCGACCTCCGGGAAGACCGCGGCGTCCACCATCTGATTTCAACCAGCTCTGAGCGGGCTAATCTGCCGTCTTGGCTTTTCGAATCCTATCTTCAGCCAGTCGCATTGCGGCCGTGAGAAGGGGCAGCTTCTCTCTTCGTGAGATCTCGATCATTTCCTTGCCCCGGTCATAGATTCTCTTTATATCAGCGAAGGCTCTTTCCTGAGAATATCCTTGTGGATGAAACTCATGAGCGACGTTTATTACCCCTCCGCCATTTATCCAGAATTCAGGGGCATGTAAGATTCCTCTATCCTGCAGCATTGCCGCATGTCTCAAAGGGTCCCACAGCTGATTATTGGCTCCCCCCGCAGTAATGCGGCATCTTAGCTTGGGGATGGTATCATCATTGAGTATCCCGCCGAAGGCATTAGCGGAGAATATGTCGCATTCTTGTTCATATATTTCATCCGGGGGAACCAGTTTGGCACCTACTTCTGTGGCTATTTTCTGAGCGGTTGACTGGTTTCTGCCTGAACCGATAAGTATGGCTCCCTCGCGGGCCAAGTCTCTGGCTAACGTGCTACCCACTTTTCCAGCAATGCCTTGAATGGCGATAGTTTTATCCTTGAAAGAATCAGTGTCGTACACTGCTCCCACGCAGGCTCTCAATCCCCAGATAACTCCCATGGCTGTTGCCGGTGAAGGGTCGCCGCTCCCTCCCATTTCTTGAGGCAATCCGCCGACCCACTTGGTTACCCCTCTCATTGTTATGGCATCTTCGACAGAGGTTCCCACATCGATTGAAGTGATAAATCTGCCGCCAAGGCTATTTATCAGTGCCGCATAAGCTCTCAGCTGGTCCTCTCTCTTACTCTTGTCCTGGGTGGACTCTCCTCTAATCACCGCCTTGCCGCCGCCGAAACTGACACCGGCTTTTGCCAATTCAGTATCTTTGCCCACAGCCAGGGCCAGTTTATAGGTCATACCTCTGGCCAGTCGACTATTATCAACAAGGGCTTCGGTTCTTGTCGGATAGGCTCGCCACCTTGTGCCGCCCAGACCTGGACCCAGCGTGGTGTCATCCATGATTATGCTGAGCTCAAGGCCCAGCCTTTCGTCATTCCACAGGACCATCTGCGCAAACTTGTGTTCTGATTCCAGGTACTCTATTAGTTTCTTTTCGATATCGGTCAACTCGTACCTCCTTTCGCTTACCAAAAATCAGGAGTCTCTAGCTTGTAGAGACTCCTGATTTGCGTAGCCGTTACGGGGATCGAGGTTGCCCAGATCCCGGTTCCTAATATGATGATATCCGCCCCTGAAACAATTCCTGGTTCCATTTAGTCACATGTCAGGGAACTGAATCTCTCCCGGATTTTCCCTGATGAAGCGTCAACCGCGGCCCTGATGATAGCCTGTCTTTGCAGTCTTGTCAATTTCCGCACCAAGGCAACGGAGCTTCACGCCAGCTGATGCGGAAGACCAGGGCAATGAATCAGTAGGCTGCATCCATGAACTCGGCTATCGCCTCGAAATGGACCTTGTCCACCACGAGTCCCAGGGGAGCGTATACTATCTGATCACCGGCCCAGAGTATGGTCGGCCGCGCGTCACCTGTCATTCCCCGGATACCCATCAGGATATTGGCGATATTATCATTGATCCTTAGCGTGTTAACCTTTATCGGCGCCTTAATCTCACCATCCTCAATGAAATAGGAATCGGCAGTAAGCGTACTGGTAAAATCGCCGGCCCTCAAGCCGTGAATGGGATAGGTGTACCACAGCCTTCCTACCAGTATCCCTCTCTTAATCCCCTTTACCAGGGCTTCGAAGGCGGTGCTTGAAGCGGACTCAAACACGACGTTGGTAGCCGCGGCGTGCGGTTTCGTGCCGAAGTTCCTCCCGCCTCCTCGACCAAATCGAAAACCGTTCTTCGGCATCAGCGCGTGTTGAACATCCCCGGGATTAACTCCCAGTTTTTCCTTCGCATTGGGGTCATGCAGAATTCTCTGGTACTCATACCAGTCACTCAGGAGACCGCTGAGCACGCCTTCTTTTATCAAAGTAGTTTCTCCGGTAGGCAAGCCGTCGCAAGTAATGCCCTTGGAACCGATTAGCCCCGGAGCATTGCCTTTATCAACGATAGTCAGTCCGTCTGAGGCCACCTGGCTCCCCAGCTTTCCCAGAAAACATGATTGCCGGGAGTAGAAAGAGCTGGTGGTACAGGAGGGGATGACGAGGTGGCTCAGTAGTTCTCCGATCGGCTGCGGGCCAAGGATGACGGGGTAATCGCCGGACGGCACTCGGATTCCGCCCAGCGAGTTAATCGCGTTGCGGGCGGCCTCACTTCCCGCCTCATCGTCCAGGTCACTGAGCTTAAGATGAACCGAGTAACCACTCCCCTTAGCGTCCCCCTTCTCCACCATACTGGTGACATGGGCTAAGATAGCCGCAGACTCATCACTCTGAACAGCGGGCATATCATAGGAGCTGATAGCCATTCTCTCTTGAAGTATGGAGAGATCGCCACCCACTATAAGCCCGAGGTCATGAAGTGCTCCGCCGGGAGCCATGTTTCTCAGTTTTTCAGAGCCCAGGAACGACCATAGCGCCCCGTCAAGGATCTTCCATCCTCCTTTAACCAGCCCCTGGTCCGTGATGCCCATGACCATCGGGTCGTGGTAGTCAAAAAGGCTCCTCTTCCCGCCAGTTGCCTGCGGCAGGGACCGGAACTCGGGGTCAACAATCGCTCCCTGTAGTGCTTTCTCCAGGGCAAGCTTCACTCCCTCCAGGGACAGGTCCCTTTCCTCCGAACCAAAACCGATCCGATTACCATCGGGGCCGTCGAGAACAACCTGAATTCCAATTCCATAATCGACGGTTGATTTTACTTCTTCAACACCATTGCACGGGATGTGAGACGTGTAGTTCAACCTCGTCCGTAGGCGGTTATTTGCTGATGCAAAGACCTGAGCCGATTTGATCTCAGGCTGGGTCTTCAAGAAGGCAACTGCGCTTTCAACTGATTTCTCTAATTCCCTGAGTTCTTTCACTTTGTTCCTCCTACAAGCCTGGCATACCCTCTCAGCGTCGGGCCGCCATTACCGAGTTTCTTGGCCTGCATCGGCTGCCCCTTCCCGCAGTTGAAAACCGGGTATATCCTCAGGTCATTTCCTACGGCATCAATCGACGTCAAGTAGTCTTTGGTATTGGCCATTATGCCCCCGTCCCTGAACATCTCACCGAGTTCGCCGTTCTTAATCTCGAATACCTTTCTCGCCGTAATACGGAAATTCTCTCTGCTTTCTGAAATGGACGGGATGCGGTGACCGACCAGGTAGTATCCGTGGTCGACTTCCTTTATCATCTTTTGCGGGTCATGCTTCCCCTGCTCAAACACGGTGGTCGACATTCTAATCA
The DNA here is from genome assembly GCA_004376695.1 of Dehalococcoidia bacterium. Classification (GTDB taxonomy): domain Bacteria; phylum Chloroflexota; class Dehalococcoidia; order GIF9; family AB-539-J10; genus RBG-13-51-36. The sequence continues at coordinate 3,417 of SOJB01000051.1, forward strand.
AGGGGACAAGCGACGCATCGATGGCCTTGAAGTGACCGTTCGGACTCACGCCGAGAGTAGCTGCCGTCTGCCGGGAGTTCATAAATCCGCGGAACACTCCTTTATCGATATGCATTACCCTCTTTGCCGGTGTCCCTTCATCATCATATTCGTAGTGACCGTAGCCCGGAAGCAAGGGGTCGGAATAGGCTGAGACAAGGGGAGAAGCCACCTGTTTACCGAGCATATTCTCCTTGAGACTTCTCAAGAACCAGCTTCTGCCGGCATAGGCCGTTTCCAGTTTCAGAGCTCTGTCAAGCTCGGTAGGGTGACCGATAATCTCATGGACGAGAAGTGTATTGTAGTGGGGATCCGTTACCACTGCCACCTCTTTACCCGAAGATGGACAGGGTCTCGTTTCCGAGAGTGAGACATTATCAGCAGCCAGGTCCAGGGCGAAATGCATGAGCGGCTTTGACTTGATCAGCTCTTCATCAATCCCGTCGATCAGAATCTCCCATCCCCGTTGATGGCCGATGACGTCATAGTGGGTCTGCTGAGCCCCGCTGTTGCCAATGGCAACGACGACACAAAGTCCCTGTGTCAGGGCATAGGTCCGGTCGAGGCTCGCCCCTTCGGAACTGACAACGAGCTCCCTGATCAGCGAAGTCTCCGCCATGATCTGGTTCACCTTGACTCTCGGGTCATAAGATGCTACCGCCTTAGAGACCTCCTGTGTCAATTTGCTGACTTCCTCCAGGGAGACGTCTACCGGGTTGATCCTGTAGACGCCCGGAATAGTATCCTGACAGATTTCCATCGGCGCAAGTTCAGTACTGTGCAGCGACTGTCCCAGGATTTCCCAGCGGTTCTTCCTCTCGCTCTTCATCGTCGAGTTGGCGATTGCTCGTTCGTAGGCCTGGCGCAGGCCGCCTTCGATGACTGCGGGAAGATTATCCGCATCTGCCGAGCCAAGCGTTTGACCGAAATAACCGGCAGCAGGTATGTCCCTGCCCGCAATGACCCTCAGACCGTACGAAAGCCTGTAGTCGCGAAGGCTGAATTTCCTCATCCCATCCTGAGCAAACGCTCTCTGTCCTTCTCCCACTCCTAGCCTCAAATCGATATAGCAGCAGTCCTCTAGCTTATCTTTGGTTCCTGATATCAGATTTGAGAGCTCGTCTTTTACCTTGTCGATTAAGGCAATATTCACTTTATTTGCCTTCTTTGCCATCAGTAAGCCTCCCTTCCCGGTGATGAAATCGCTTGATTGCGTGGTCGGGCACGTGCATCGCCATAATACCCGAAAACAGCACGTTTTTCAACGGCTTGTTCTGGCCAAGTGGCAGTACCCTCCTGTGCTATAATTGCCGACAAAACTGGAGGCAGAGAAACTCAATGCCTGAAGCGAAAGTCGGCATCATCGGGGGAAGCGGTCTCTACAGGATGGAGGGGATGACGGGGGTGGAGAAAGTGAAGGTGAGCACACCCTTTGGTGAACCCAGCGATACTATTATCCTGGGCGAGCTTGAAGGAGTAAGGGTTGCTTTTCTCGCCAGGCATGGTGAGGGGCATCGAATAGGACCCCGAGAGTTACCGGCGAGGGCCAATATCTATGCCTTGAAATCTCTGGGAGTGGAGAGGATCATCTCGGTGGGTGCTGTGGGAAGTCTTAGCGAAGGGATTGAGCCGCTGGATATCGTCATCCCTGACCAGCTCATAGACCACAGCACAGGAAGAACCAACACCTTCTTCACAGGAGGGATAGTAGCCCATGTCGCCCTGGCCGAGCCTTTCTGTCCCGTTCTGAGTCAAATCTCGTTTGAGGCAAGCACAAGGGTCGGAGCCAGGGCGCACAAGGGCGGTACTTATCTGGTGATGGAGGGGCCACAGCTCTCGACAAAGGCGGAGTCGCAACTGTATCGTTCCTGGGGTGCCGACATCATCGGGATGACGGCTTCACCGGAAGCTAAACTGGCCAGAGAAGCCGAGATATGCTATGTCACGCTTGCTCTGGTCACCGATTATGATTGCTGGCATCCGACCCACGAATCGGTGACCACGGAGATGATATTGACCAGCCTGCGGACGGCCGTTGATACTGCGCAGAGAATCCTGAAGCTATTACTACCTGCCTTACCACAGAAACGAGACTGTGCCTGTGCCAGCGCACTTGAACATGCCATAGCCACGGGGACGACATACATACCGCAGGGGAAGAAAAAAGAGCTGGAGCTCCTGATCGGCAAGTATCTGGACAGGAAGGAAGATGCCAGCCGGCCCTGAATTCGGCTGTTTGCCCACTGCTATCGGCAGCATGCCTCACGTCGATCCTGATGAAGCGTGCTCCGCCGTCATGAAATACCTTCCTGACATTCCTGCCTGGCCGCAATTGCCGAGGCGCTCTCTTGAAGAAGGGATGGTTGCTCAGTGCAGCGAGGGCTTTCCGGGGCTGGTCATGGAAGGAGACAAAGCCCGCATCGAGCCGTCAGCGAGTTTTGAGAGCGAACTGGAGCAAATCTATATTGATTGTGATGAAGACAGCGCCCATAAATATGAGATTTCGGCTAAATATGCCGCCGGGCTTGCCGCTTTCCTCTCCCGCGCAGCAGGCAGTCGAATAGTCAAGGGGCAAATAACGGGCCCCATCACCTGGGGACTGACAGTTACCGGTCGGGACGGGCTGGCTATCCTCTATGATGATACGCTGGCTGAAGCGGCGGCCAAATTCCTGCGGCTGAAAGCTTCGTGGCAGGAGAATACCTTGAGGAAGGTGGCGCCTGACGCCATCATATTCGTCGACGAGCCCCACCTGGTTTCCCTGGGCTCGGTGTTTACTCCTATCCCTGAAGAGAAAGTGCCCGTTTTGCTCAGGGAGGTGTTCAGAGGAATCAAGGGAATCAAGGGACTGCACTGCTGCGGCAACAGCGATTGGTCAGTGCTTCTGGACACCGAAATCGACATTCTCAGCTTCGATGCCTATAACTACGCCTCTTCTCTCAGTGCCCACTCCGATAAGGTGAAATCGTTCCTTGAACGGGGCGGCGGCATCGCCTGGGGGATAGTCCCCAGCGATGAAGAGATGCTGGCTAGGGAGTCCCTGTCAAGTCTTCGTGACCGCCTGGAGGATTCCATGGCTCTGTTCACCAGGGATGGCGTCAGGTTCAAACAGATCATAGCTCAAGGGCTGATAACTCCGTCCTGTGGCCTGGCAGGTTTGTCGCCCGGGGGGGCAATCCTGGCTCTGGAATTAACGGCCAAGTTGTCCCATGACTTAAGAAGTCGATATGTAGGGTGATCCCAGGTTCTTGTCGTTGCCCCGATGGAATCGGGGCAAAATCGCCCAATGAGTTGGGCAACTACGTTTCTAATCAATCTTAGTTTCCAGAGCCCTTATTTTATCCACCCTCTGCACGTGCCTGCCGCCTTCGAAATCCGTGGCCAAGAAGGGTTCGACAATTTCCAGGGCTGACCCGGCGTCGGTATTCTCTCCACTTAGGCAGAGGACGTTGGCGTCATTGTGACTGCGGGCCCGCTGTGCTTCGAACGCGTTATGGCACAGAGCCGCTCTGACACCCTTTATCTTGTTAGCAGCTATGCACATGCCTATGCCGGTGCTGCAAATCAGAATGCCGCAGTCACAACTGCCTGAAGCCACTGCCTCCCCCACCTTCCGGGCAATGTCAGGATAATCCACGGGAACGGTGTCATAGGACCCGAAATCCTGATAGCTATGCCCCAGGGTTTGCAGAAAGGGCATGATCGGCTGCTTCAAAGCAAAGCCGCGATGGTCACAACCTATAGCTATGCGCCTCACTATCTGACTCCACGTATTCCTTATAAGCTCTGTCAATCTCATATGATGGTATGATGCCCTCACGCAAGATTACCGGCGTTTGATGGATAACGTCCACTACCGTGGATTCCTTTTCGCCGGGACATCGGCCTCCATCGATAACGAAGTCGATTTTCGCTGCCAGTTGCTGTCGGACGTCATCGGCTGTGAGGGCGGGCGGTCTGCCGCTGATATTAGCGCTGGTTCCGATTATGGGATTCCCCAGCTGTTGAATGAGAGCCAGGCACAGCGGATGGTCGGGAATGCGTACTGCTATACCGGGTCCCGGGGCTAGATAGGACGGTAGTGAATCTGCTCTGGGCAGGACCAGAGTCAACCCGCCGGGCCAAAAACGCGTTGCCAAGAACAACGCGATTTCGGGCAGTTCATCGGTGGTCAGGATAGCCAGTTGCTCCGCATCGGCGATGAGCAGAGGAAGCTGCCGGTGCCTGGGCCGGCCTTTTATCTCATAAATCCGTTCCATGGCCACGGCATTGAAGGCGTCGGCCCCCAGGCCATAGACAGTATCCGTGGGGAAGGCAATCACCCCCCCCTTCTTGAGGATTTCAACTCCCTGCTCGATTTCCCGCTGTAGAACATCCATCTTTCGCGGTGCTAGTATAGCACGGTGTTCGTCGGCTGGAGGAATTGCTGCTTCTGAATGCGAACTCACGGGGAAGGTCTTGTTCGCGAATGCGAAGTGTTAACATTGGTGCCTACCCCGTGTCATTGCGAGCGGAGCGAAGCAATCTCAGGGAGGGAGGGTAGAGATCGCCCCGTGCCGACGAATCTGAACTCATCGTGACTGCTCACAATCAAACTGGAAGTGACTGAACGGCTACAGGTTGATAATGGCGCAGAACGATGATAAGCTAAACGCATGCCTCGCCGGAAGCCTGAGACGAAAGAGAAGCCCGAAAGCTACAGGATTGCCACCAGCGATGATATCGAAGTCTCCACTTATCTGGAGCTGGCCAAGGAGCTGCGAGGCGAGCAACCTGTAACTGAGCCCAAGTTACCGCCAGGCGAGCGTGAGACCATAG
>SOJB01000135.1 GCA_004376695.1 Dehalococcoidia bacterium
GCTATCCCGGGGATGAGGAAAGAGATGAAGAGGAAGATCAAGACTGCTACCCAGAGTGGCATGGGGACAGGGATGGGAAATATGAGGACCGGCGCTCTGGGGACCATTATGGCCAGTGCTCCAGCGAGGGCATAGATGCCTCCTGAGGCTCCCACTCCTGTTGATAATGGATGAGCCAGAAGGATGAAGAGGATATTACCCGCTAGGCCCCCGAGGAAGAATACCGCCAGAAAACTTCTCTCCCCTACTGCCCGGAGTAAGAAGCTTCCCAGAAAATACAGGCTTATCATATTGAATAATATGTGGGAGAAACCTGCGTGGACAAACATACTGCTTATAATGGTCCAGGGTTGTTCTGAGAGGAGTGCAGGCGTCAAGCCCAGAAAATAGATTGTCTCGGGCCTTAGCAAAGTGACGAAGAAGAGCGAGACACTCAGACCTATCATGAACCACAGGGCGTTCAGGTTAACGGGACCGTAGGTTCGCATTGCCCAATTATAGATGAAATCTGGCTTCAGGTTCAACAGGCCGTCCTCAAGCACTTGGTGGGGCGGGCAGACTCCGTGATACTGACAAACCTTCTGGGGCGGCCCGCTATGAAACCTGGGGGTGATTCACTGTCAGCGGACGCCTCGGACAGGGTGACAGGCAACTTCTCGCGAAGGCGCCCTGAGCAGGCTTCTCGCCCATCAGCCCACCGTTACGGCCTGGTACGAAATGGAGATACGGCCCTGAGTCCTCGGTTTGCCGGCTTTTTCGCCGATTGACACCGAATAGTGGCCAAGCCGAAAGGAAACCGAAAGAAGGTGGTGACAGGTTGCGGCATCTGTTAGGTCTTAACAGGATTTTAACATTTGGATGTCATCATTATAATCAGGATTGTGCGGGTCTGTGGGAAAGAATGCCTGACAAGGTACGGGTGACATAACATGCACGGAAGTCTTGAAGAAACCAGGCTGTTGTGTGAGACGAGGTGTGAGATTCGCTGGTGGCATACGGGAAGACCTAAAGGAAGGAAGATTCAAGTTTGAAAAGGAAGTGGTTACTCCCGATAGTTGCGGTCACAGTGGCACTCGCATTACTCCTTCCAGCTTTAGCTTGTCAGCCGTCAGCGGTAGTATACAGCTACACTTTCGGCTCAACGAACGCAACCGCCACGCATTACGTCGCTGCGGTCGTTATGGCTAACATCATCAACGCGGAGAACCATGACATAAAGATGACAGTAGTGGAAAGCGGCGCCACTCATGACAACTTGATAAAGGCGCAAGCAGGGACGTTTGACGGAGGGTTTGCGGTCAACTGGGATGGCATGGCTATGGCATACAACGGTATGACCATAGACGAGTACATCGCCTATGGCAATTGGACCGAGTTGCGGATTCTGTCTGGCTATCTTCAGAACCACGTGTTGGTGGTGATTGTAGACGAGGGGCCGGGCGCTGAAGTACATACGCTGCACGATCTCCACGGCAAGAAATTCTCAGCAGGAATGAATGGCACGGCAACAGAGTTCAATCTCCGCCGCCAGCTAGAGGCTCTGGGAATTGAGCCCGACTGGGTGAGCGCCAGTTATGCTGATGTCGTGACTATGGCCAAGAACCTTGAGATAGTTGGCTTTGCCAAGCCTGTAACCAGCATTGGGCTTGACTCGTCTATGCACGACCTGCAGAGCGTGCGAGATATAAAGATACTGGGCTGGCCTGAGGAGCATTTAGAGCCGGCCTTGGTGGCTACGCCGGGAACGTCGGCAACCTGGATCCCGGATGATGCAATCCAGGATCTGCCTATGCCTGGCTTCTACACGCTGGGACACACAACAGGTGTTTTCGTTACGACGAATATCGCTCAGGATGTAGTCTACAGAATGGTGAAATCCTATGTCGATAACTGGGGTGAGTTCGTTAACGCCTGGCCGAGCGGTGCCGACTGGATACCACTGGAGACCGATTTGGCATTGCTGAATGGAATAATAGAGATGGTCGGAATGCCGCCATTGCATGCCGGCGTGGTCCAGTTGATGATAGAGAGAGGCCACGAAGTCCCGCCTGAGCTGATTGGACCTGAATACGACGGCAACGCCGCGAATAGCTAGGCAGGCGATTAGCCCTACGTAGCTGGTATGGCTAACTTAATCACCGGTATCGAATAACCAGGCTCTGAACCCGTTGCCAACCGTCCTCCGGATTCTCGTCTAGCATCCGGCCAGGTGCTGTATTCTCTTTATCTGCTCGATATGCCTGTCGAACCCCTCCGGTTTCCTTGTCATTGGTGCTTCTCCCAGCGGATCATCTATCTCTTTATTACCCAGAAGCACATCGAAGCTGGCTCTTACGGAAGAAGCAACTACTCGAAGGTTGTAGCCGCCTTCCAGAGCGAAAACAAGACGCCCCTGGCACAGGTCGTCAGCCAGTTTCTTCAATATCATTGTCATCTGAGCGAAGCCCCGAATGCTTACCCGCATCATAGCCAGGTTGTCCGCCCAATGAGGGTCGAATCCGGCAGAAACAAGTATTAGTTCGGGCCGGAATCTATGTGCTACCGGAACCAGGACCTCTCTGAAAGCTCTCAAGTATTCGTCATCGCCCCAGCCGGCGGCCATCGGGATGTTAATCGTAGTTCCTTCGCCGTCACCTGTGCCTGTTTCTTCCATCCTCCCTGTCCCGGGATAGAAGGGATATTCGTGAGTGGAGAAGTAAAGCACTCCGGGGTCGGCATAGAAAGCATCCTGAGTTCCATTGCCATGATGGACATCGAAGTCGACGATAAGAACACGGCTGAGACCAAATTCGCCCAGAGCAAACCTGGCGGCGATAGCCACATTGTTGAATACGCAGAAGCCCATTGCTGCGTCAGGAACGGCATGATGCCCCGGTGGTCTGACCAGGGCAAAGGCGCTGTCCACCTGTCCTCTCATCACTCCTTCCACGGCAACCAGTAACCCGCCCGCAGCATAGGACGCTACTTCGTAAGACCTCGGACATATCCTGGTATCGGGGTCGAGCCAGCCGCCGCCCTTTTCTGCTTTGCTTTTAACGTAGGAGATGTACTCCGCCGTATGTATCATCCCAAGCTCTTCTGTCGAGGCGGGGCGGGGAGGTAGCATAGTAAGCTTCTCTTTAGTTCCAGTTTCCTCCAGATAGGATATCGTAGCTATTAGCCTGCGGGAATTCTCCTCGTGCTCACCGGTATCGTGTTCCAGGTAGATCGGGTCATAAACCAGCCCCGGTTTCATATCGGCATGATAGCAAAAGCACTCAGCCAAGGATAATTGCATGCCTTGAAGCTGTTCATCAGCCGCTCGCGGTAAAGCTGTTGAACCACGAGCGCTCGATGCGCAGATTAGCTCGACCTTTGACAAAGCTTCCAGTTATGGCCCCACCGAGCTTACGTTGGATGATGGGAGAGATGATGATGGGGCTTGCTGGAGAATACGCTGATTCCTGTCATGGAAGGCACCTGTGCTGGCGAAGGTGTATACTTCTTCAAGATGAAAGGCTTCGGTCAATGACCAGGAAAGACATACAGGAGCTACTGGACGAGGCTGAAAAGAGATTTGCTGAGGAAGCTAAGCTAATACGGCTGGAGTCAGGCGAAGTCATTTTTGTCGGCGATACCCACGGTGACCTTGAAGCCACCGAGGAAATCATCCGCAAGTACCTTAAACCGGAGAACAAGCTGGTTTTCCTGGGCGACTATGTTGATCGAGGACCAGCTTCGTTGGAGAACATCAATTTGTTGCTCCAGCAGAAGCTCAAGCACCCCGACGGTCTTTTTCTCCTTATGGGAAACCATGAAGGTCGTGCTGTAATGAGTTTTCAGCCTAGCGATTTCTGGGAAGGGCTGGATGCCAGGCTTCGCCAGCGATACGGTGAGGTTCTTTCCAGGTTGCCACTTGCGGCATCCACGCCAAACGGAGTGTTTGCTGTACATGGAGCCCTCCCTGACATATCAGTCCTGGAGGATGTGGAGAGGATAGAGCTGGGCAGTGCCGAATGGCATCAGATGATCTGGGGAGATTGGCAAGACAGGGACGGGGAGGACCTGGGAATCGATCCCTGTACCGGGAGACCTCAATTCGGGCGGGATTGGTTCGAGCGAATCATGTCTCGCCTGGGTAAGAACGTCTTAATAAGGTCACACCAGCTGGATGCTCCATCCGTAATGTATGACAGGAGGTGTCTCACCATATTTACGTCTTCGGCTTATACGGGTTATGTTCCTGAGCGTACCATAGCCCTGGTTGACCTGAGAACAGAGGTGAAGAACGTGGACGACATGAGGATAGAGATCGTCTAAAGCCCCGCTTCGTTTCTCAGGGTCCCAGCCTTGTCCGTCTTCTCCCAGGGAAGGCCGAGCTCCTCTCTGCCGAAGTGCCCGTAGGTAGCAGTTTGCCGATAAATGGGGCGGCGCAGGTCCAAGACCCTCATGATGGCCTCAGGGCGGAAGTCGAAATGCTTGTTGATGAGATGCAATATGGTTTCGTCAGGAACCTTTCCCGAGCCGGAAGTCTCGATGGACAGAGATAGAGGGTGAGCCTTTCCGATAGTATAGGCAACCTGAAGCTCGAGATAATCGGCGAGTCCGGCGGCTACTATGTTCTTGGCAACATATCTGGCCATGTAGGTTGCCGAGCGATCCACCTTGGTAGGGTCCTTGCCTGAAAAGGCGCCCCCACCATGTCCGCAGGCACTGCCGTAAGTATCAGCTATGATTTTGCGCCCGGTAAAGCCGGTGTCACTCACCGGTCCACCGATGATAAACTGGCCCGCACTATTAATGTAGTATTCGGTCCCGTTATCCAGCAAATTTGCAGGGATAACCTTTTTGACCACCTGTTGTATAAGGTCGCGCTCAATGATGCTATGTTCCACCCCGGGGTCGTGTTGAGCGCCCAGGACGATACAGACCACCCTCCTGGGTATGCCACGACTGTATTCTATGGTTACCTGAGATTTCCCGTCGGGCCTCAGATAAGGAACGACACCGTCTCTTCTTACCTGAGCCAGACGCTGGCATAGCTTGTGTGCCAGTGTAATGGGCAGAGGCATAAGCTCGGGAGTTTCTCTACAGGCAAAGCCAATCATCATGCCCTGGTCACCGGCACCAGTCCTATCCAGAACTCGGTCGACTGCGTCTCCTGTTCTTGTTTCTAAGGACTGGCCGACCCCGGCCGCAATGTCGCTTGACTGTTCCTTCACTGAGACGAGGACACCGCATGTTCGATAATCGAAACCGTATTCGGGTTTGGTATAGCCTGCCTCTTTGATCACCTGCCGCACAACCTCGGGGATTTCCACATAGCACTCACAGGTAATCTCACCGAGAACCAGCACCATTCCCATGGCGACAGAGACCTCGCAGGCCACTCTGGCGAAGGGGTCTTTCGCCAGCATGGCGTCAAGGATAGCATCTGAAATGCGGTCACACAATTTGTCAGGATGCCCCTCAGTGACGCACTCCGCAGTGGCCAGATAAGAATCCGACTGATTGAAGCTATTCGGCATTCTTGCTCCTTTCTACGTTCCTCCTTCCCAGCTTGCGAGGTATGTTCTCTGCTCCTCGGTCAAAGAATCAATGGCGATATTCATGGAGGCGAGCTTCAGTCTGCCTACCTCCTGGTCAATGTCCTCAGGCACAGGATAGACGGCAGGCTTGAGCTTTCCCTTCATCTTGGTAAGATACTCCAGGCATAGGGCCTGGTTGGCAAAGCTCATGTCCATGACGCTGGCTGGGTGTCCCTCGGCGGCAGCGAGGTTGATCAGCCTGCCCTCCCCCAACAGGTAAATACGCCGTCCATCGCTCAAAGCGTATTCATCAACGAAAGGACGTACTCGTTTCTTCGATCTGGCAAGGCTCTCCAAAGCCGGGATGTTTATTTCCACATTGAAGTGGCCGCTGTTTGCCAGAACGACCCCATCTCTCATTTGGAGCATATGAGCTTTATCGATCACATTCGTATCGCCCGTGGTGGTGATGAAGACCTCTCCCATCTCGCACGCCCTGATTAAAGGCATGACCTGATAGCCATCCATGGCAGCTTCCAGGGCCGGGATGGGCTTGACCTCGGTGACGATAACGTGTGCCCCGAGCCCTTGAGCCCGCCTCGCTATCCCTTTGCCGCACCACCCGTAGCCACAAACAACCACCTTCCTCCCGGCCCAGAGTATGTTGGTAGCCCTCGTGATGCCGTCGATTGTGCTCTGTCCTGTTCCGTATCTGTTGTCGAAGAAATGCTTGGTTTGAGCATCGTTTACCGCCACAATGGGATAGACGAGCTTACCTGCCCTGGCCATGTTCCTGAGTCTGATGACCCCGGTCGTCGTTTCCTCAGTGCCGCCGGTGACATTGGCAACCAAGGCCGCATAATCCTTATGGAGCGTGGAAACCAGGTCCGCGCCATCGTCCATGGTGAGGTGCGGTCTGTGCTCCAGTGCGGTGACGATATGCCGGTAGTAGGTCTCGTTATCTTCTCCCCTTATGGCGTTGACAGGAACACCGTAGTCAACGAGGGCAGCGGTGACATCGTCCTGTGTGGATAGCGGATTGGAGGCACACAGGATAACCTCAGCACCGCCTTCTTTCAGGGCCAGAGCCAGATTGGCCGTCTCTGTAGTGATGTGGAGGCAGGCTGAAATACGCACTCCCTTCAGGGGTTTCTCTCCGCCAAACCTTTCCTTTATCAGTCTGAGGACCGGCATTTCCCTGCCAGCCCAGTCAATGCGGAGCTTGCCCGCCTGGGCCAGAGATGGGTCTTTGATGTCGTAATTCTTCACTGGTTGTTACCTCCTGGCAAAGCAACCTGGTTCAGCCGTTGGATGTGGAGAATTCCATTCTCCTGCCGCTAAACTGGTTGGCAACCCACTCAGGTATGTCCAATGTGCCCAGTAACAGCGGTTTCTGATGGCAGTCACTGCCCCCGGTCATGAACAGGTTGTGCTTTCTGGCAAACTCAATGTAGTGCGCTGTGGTTCTCGAATCATGTCTGGAATGCCAGCACTCGACGCCATCGATGTATTGTAGCATACATCCTTCTATGATCTGCGTTTGTTCCTGCAAGTCACGTGTTATGCTGATCAGAGATGTGCCGTTGGGGTCATTGGGATGTGCATGTACCAGTATGCCCCCGGAATTCCTGACCAGCTTCGATGCTTCAGCGAGTGAAAGTGGATACTTGGGGACGTCGCATTTGACCAGATATTTGTCGAAGGCCTCCTGCTTATCCTTTACGATCCCCTTCTCTATGAGGTAGTTCGCTATGTGGGGGCGCCCGAACACGCCGTCGGCACTGTCCTCTATTCTCCTGAGCTCTTCCTCGTTGAATCTCTTAATACCCTCTTTGTCGAACTCGATGTTCAGGTTGTCCAGAATCAGGCGCGCCCTTCTTTGCCTGTGGTCTTTTATCAACTGGAGCCTGCTCTTCAGTTCCTGATTGCCGATATCATACCCGTATCCCAGAAAATCCAGGGAAATGTCTTTGTTGTCCTCCGGGTAATGGAAGGTCACGTTTAACTCTACGCCCGTGATGTAAGATATGCCGTGCTTTCTCGCCAGGGTGATGGCTCTTCCCTGGCAGTCTATGGAATCGTGGTCGGTTATCGAGATGAAATCAATGTTTCTCCTCTTGGCTTCTTTGAAAACTCCTTCGATAGGTAAATCGCCATCCGAGCCAGTCCTGGTATGAACGTGCAAATCTATCTTCACTTCTATCCCCGCTAATAAGCCATCCGCCGTCTTCTGTCATTCTGAGCGGAGCGAAGAATCTGAGACCTTTCGCTGTCGCTCAAGGTGACAAAGCGGTTACCTATCTCCTTTCCATCGCGATAATATACCAATCCTCGGGCTCGTCATATCGGGTATCGACCGTCAAATGCACGATGCTGAGGTCGGGGAACAACTGCTTCAGGTCATCCACCTCCACCTCTTCGAATTTCCTCTTGTTGTTGAGGTAGGCCTGCTCAGTGAGGGCATTCGATTCATAGTCCTCTTTAGACCGTCGTAGTATTCGTGCGATGGCTACCTCTTGGGGGCAATGGGTTTGCAGGATGACGAATGCCTTATTATGTTGGGCTGCTATCCCGGCAGCCCGCCTTCTCAATGACTGGGTGACGAAGGTGGCATCCAGTATCACACTATCGCCTTTCTCCAGGGCCTCGTCTGCCCGCCGGAACGTCTCATCATAGACC
>SOJB01000144.1 GCA_004376695.1 Dehalococcoidia bacterium
CCCAATGTAGAGATGAGATATCTTTCCATGGGCATGACTAATTCCTATAAGGTGGCCCTGGAAGAGGGCGCTAATATAATCAGGATAGGCACCAAGATATTTGGTGAAAGAGATCAGCTATAACGGTCGAATGTGTCTAATCTGTCGCCCAGAGATGACAAGCTATCGTATCCAGGAGCTTATCCACGCCCCATCCCTTGGCAGCTGAAATGAAGGCAACGCCCTCCCTCGGCAACGAAATCTCTTGACCGAAGTAAGGAGCAGTATCCAGCGCTCTGAACTCCTCCTCGCTCTTTAGAGCCAAGTCTAGCTTGTTGAACACGGTAAATTGTGATTTGTTCTCCAGATTTAGCTCCTTGAGTATCTGTTCCACTGTGAGGCACTGATTAGCAGCATTCTTGTGTGTTATGTCAACTATATGCAGGAGTAAGTCAGCCTCATCCAGTTCTTCCAGAGTAGCCCGGAAGGCAGTGATAATCGAAGGCGGAAGTTTGTGAATAAAGCCAACGGTATCGGTGATGAGGAGTTGTTGCCCACTGGGTAAAGCCACACTCCGGGTCACAGGATCCAGAGTAGAAAAGAGTTTATCTTCCACGTTCACACCGGCGTTGCTCAAAGCGTTAAACAGAGTGCTTTTGCCGGCATTGGTATATCCTACGAGGGCTACGATCGGTATGCCCTCTTCCTTGCGACGCCTCCTGTAAAGGGATCGGTGTTTCCTCACACTTTCTATCTTTTGCTTCAGGAGATTGACACGCTTACGGATAAGGCGGCGATCAGTTTCCAATTGTGCTTCTCCAGGCCCTCTCGTGCCGATGCCGCCACCAAGTCGTTCTAAGTGGCGCCACTGCCCGACAAGCCGGGGCAAAAGATATTGATGCTGGGCCAGTTCAACCTGGAGTTTGCCTTCACTGGTTCGAGCTCTTTGGGCAAAAACGTGTAGAATCAAAGCGCTGCGGTCGATGACTCTGACTCCCAATGCATCTTCCAGGTTTCTCTGCTGCCTTGGCGAGAGCTCGTCATCGAAGATTACGGTGTCGTACTGGGTCTGCTCCTTGAGGTCGATCAGCTCCCCGATCTTGCCCTTACCGATATAATGGGTAGATGAAGGTTTATCCAGCTTTTGAGTTAGCATACCTACTACATTGGCGCCTGCCGTTTTGGCTAGAAAGGATAACTCCTGTAAGGAATCTGTAACTGACCAACCATGGTCGTAGGTCTTACTTCCTACCCCTACGAGGAATACCTGTTCTGTTTTGGCTTCAGTAGTAAAGAGCTTCTGCTTTGTCATGTCCTCCTACACCTAAGGATAACCCGGTATTGGTATTATGTCAACTTCAGCACCCGTGGCCTGTAACTCGGAGAATCTCATGGTATGAAGCCCTCTACGAGGGCCCTGGCTTTGTCGAGGGCGACTCCGATGAGATCGGAGCCGGCCCTGGCTTCTGCCTCACCCACATTAAGCCAGTGAATTCTCTTATCACGAAGACGGAACCAGGCATATTGGCGGCGAGCCAGTCTATGGGTTTCATGCTTTATCCTATCTTTAGCCTCGGGTAAAGTCAGCTCACCTCGAAGAAACTGGCCGATCTGTTTGTAACCTATTCCCGACATAGAGGGCAAGGAAGGGCTGTAACCTCTCTTCAATAGCTGTTCCGTTTCCTCAACCAATCCGCCTTCTATCATTCTATCAACACGGCAATCAATCCTTCTATATAGTTCCCCTCTGTCCTGGGTTAAGCCAATGACCAGGAGGGGGAAACCGGGTGCCTCTTTATGCCGTAACCGGGAAGGAAGCTGCCCTGTCGTATGGTGTATTTCGAGGGCTCTTATTATGCGGCGAGCGTTTCTGGGGTCGATCCTTGCCGCCGCTAGAGGGTCAATGTCCTGCAATTCCTGATAGAGGCCATCGCTACCTTCTTGCTCTGCTCTGGCTTCCAGCCGACGTCTTAGCTCCTGATTAGGTCCCACCTGAGGTATTGCCCACCCCTCTACTAATGACCACACATAAAGCCCGCTGCCACCGACCAGTAGTGATAACTTGCCCCTTTGCTCAATGGCTTTCATCGCCTCGGCAGCCAGGTCATGATACGTAGCCAGGCTGAAATCCTCGTCAGGCTCGACCACATCGACAACATGGTGAGGGACCGCTGCCCTCTCAGCCAGGCTCGGCTTGTTAGTACCGATATCCATTTGGCGATAGACCTGGCGGCTATCAGCGCTTATTATCTCTGCGGGAAAGCATTCAGCCAGACGCAGAGCAAGCTCACTTTTCCCTACGGCAGTGGGACCAACGATGACAGTCATCCCTGAGTAGTCATGATTCCGTAGCGGCAGCTCGTTCACTCCTTTTGTACTAGCCTCGAGTATTCGTCTGCTGTATTGCGCGTTATTCTCACAGCGTGCTCGTATCGCCACAGCCACGATCACCAGCTAGAACCGAGTCACCGACGCATTCTCCGATAAGGCCTTCGGCTCCAAGCGCTTCGCCATCGACTACTCGTTGCTAACTACCTCGCGCTTCCTTTGATTTCAGCAGTCTTCTCAACAATTTCCACGAACTCCCCGGCTTTGAGACTGGCCCCACCGACCAGGGCACCATCGACTTCCGGCTGAGAGATGAACTCGCCAATGTTAGCGCCGGTAACACTGCCGCCATAAAGGATGCGCACACCCTGAGCCATACTCTCGTTCCATAGCCTGGTTAGAACATTACGAATAAACCCAATAGTTGCTGCTGCCTGCGCGCCACTAGCCGCCCTGCCCGTGCCGATAGCCCAAACAGGCTCATAGGCAATTACGAGATTCGTCGCCGTCTCCTCATCGCTACAAGGCCGGGACTCTGAGCTTTGGCTCACAACGCGGGGCTCTACGCCATCCAAAGCTGCCGTCACCTGCCTCTCGAGTACCATTTCTGTCTTTCCAGCTTCATTCTCCTCAAGTCTCTCCCCAATACATAGGATAGGCTTAAGCTTGCTTGCCAAAGCCGCCTTTAGCTTCCTGTGGACTGTCTCATCAGTGTCCCCGAAATACGATCTCCTCTCGGAATGTCCCAGTATGACGAATTCACATAACTCGCTGAGCATTAGTGGGGATATCTCGCCGGTGTAAGCTCCCTTAGTCTCAAAATGCATATTCTGAGCACCGAGCTTAATGGACGAACCCTGGAGCATCATATCTATGGCAACCAGAGATACGAATGGCGGGAAAAGCACTTTTTCTACACCTTCTATCCCATCCAGTTTATCAAGCATCTCAAGAACAAGCTTTTCAGCTTCACGGACAGTTGTATTCATCTTCCAGTTGCCGGCAATCAAAGGTATTCGCATTTCACAGCCTCCTATTGTTCCTTATCTAGCAAAACCTCCACACCGGGCAAGGCAGTGCCTTCCAAGAACCTGAGGCTAGCACCACCTCCCGTGGAGACATGGGTCATCTTGTCGGTCAATCCCATTTCCTGGACTACCTCGGCAGAAGAACCACCGCCAATCACGGTAGTGGCATCGAGGGTAGCCAGAAATGTCACCAGTGACCTGGTTCCTTGAGCAAACTGAGGTATCTCGTAGATTCCCATCGGGCCGTTCCATATGACGGTGCGACATTTCTTCAATTCACTGCGGAACAGCTCAATCGATTTGGGGCCAATATCCACGATGCGGCTGCCCGGTGGCACATTAGTCGTCGACACTACCTGAGTTGGAGCTCCCGCTCTGATCTCCTCCGCTACGACTGCATCGACGGGGAGCACGAGCGACACCTGCGACACCTCCGCTTCCTGTAGCAGCTTCGCGGCCAGGCTCACCCGATCTTCCTCTATCAAAGAATGGCCCACCTCGTGTCCCTGCGCCTTCAGAAAGGTAGCTGCCATACCACCGCCAATGAGCAGCATATCGACCTTTCTCAACATGCTCTGCATGAGCCCTAGCTTATCGCTTACCTTGGCACCACCTATGAGGCAGGCAAAGGGCTGTTCCGGATTATCCAGTAGCTGTGACATGACCTCCAGCTCTTTTGCCATTAGAAAGCCGGCCACGGCAGGCAAGTGTCTGGCTACGCCTACCGTGGAGGCATGAGCCCTGTGAGCAGTGCCGAAAGCATCATTCACGTAAACATCGGCCAACCTGGCGAGCTTTCGGGCAAAATCGGGAGCATTCGCCTCTTCCTCGGGATGAAAGCGCAGGTTCTCCAGAATCAAAACGTCGCCCTCCTTGAGTGCCCGGGCCTTGCTTTCTACATCCTGGCCGATACAATCTAGCGCTGTGCCGACTGGCAAACCCATAAGCTGTGACAACCTCTGTGCTACCGGCGCCATCCGCAGATTCTCAACTACCTTGCCCTTGGGACGCCCCAAGTGGGAACAGAGGATCACCTTCGCCCTTTGCTCGACGAGGTATTTGATGGTCGGTAGCGAAGCACGGATTCGCCTATCATCGCTAATGGCGCCAGTTTCGGTAATCAGCGGAACATTGAAATCAACCCTGAGCAGAACTCTCCTGCCTTTGACCTCTGTATCTGCGACAGTCCTTTTCGGCATGCTTCCTCCTAGAAATCGCGCTTCAACAGAAAACAAGCTATCTCTTTAAGCGGAGCTTTCCGGGACGAGTCAAGCCCCGTAGCTTCTAGCTGCGCCAAAGCTCTGTGGTAATGCTGCTCCGCCAGATTCTCGGCATAAGCTCTGGCGCCTGATCGCTCAAGCACCCTCTTAACCTCAGCTATATCCTCGCCGACGATGAATTCTTGAGCGTAAAGCTTCTGAAGACTTGCTTTACCTTTCCCCGCACTATGTTGCAGTCCATAGACTACGGGCAGAGTTTTCTTCCTCCGCGGGATATCGCCAGCGGATTTACCGGTGTTTTCCTCCATTCCCCAGATTCCCATGATGTCATCACGAATCTGGAAGGCCATGCCCAGCTCTCTGCCGAACAGGTGAAGGGAATCCACCACCCTACTATATTCACTGCTCACATATGCTCCCAAAGCTGTCGATACCGCAAGCAGGGCTGCCGTCTTCTTGGCTGCCATGCCAAGGTAATCATCGACTGTGATGTCGAGACGGTTCTCGTATTCCAGGTCCAGGTACTGCCCCTCACAGAGCTCCAGGCAAGCCAGGCTCAGCATCCTAGTAGAAATGGCGATCTTATCATCGGCTATTCCCTTCTCCTTCAGTTTAAGCAGCGCTTGATAGGCC
Source organism: Dehalococcoidia bacterium (assembly GCA_004376695.1). GTDB lineage: Bacteria > Chloroflexota > Dehalococcoidia > GIF9 > AB-539-J10 > RBG-13-51-36. The sequence continues at coordinate 5,189 of SOJB01000144.1, forward strand.
AGAGCGAACATGGCATCGCCCGCATTTATCGCCTGAGGCTGACCCCATAATCTCCATACAGCCGGTCGGTGATGACGGTCATAACTGGCATCTTCTATATCGTCGTGAATCAAAGAAAAGCTATGGATGAGCTCGACGGCTGCGGCGACGGGCATTGCCTGTGATGTGTCACCACCTACCGCCTCACAACTGAGAAGACAGAGAGTAGGACGAATGAATTTACCGGATTCTCCCCTACAGGGACACCCATGTTCATCTTGCCAGCCCATGTGGTATCGTAGCATGTTGCGAAGAGCGGACGGACTGCTATCGATAACCTTCTCTAACTCAGCTCGTACTGCATCGTGATAGGATGTGCAGAAATCAGGCAAGCTGCGCTTGATATTCATTGAGGGCCATTCCATATTAACGGCTTCACAAACAGATTGTCAACTGAACCTGCCGGAGCGGTGCACTACGGTTATCCCGAGAACTGTGCCTGACGACTCAGGGGATGATATACTGTGCATCAACATTCGCAAGAACCAGATCGTTATCACGAGTTTGCTTGGCTCAAGCTCGAGACACATCGCGAGCACAGAAACCTCGGAAGGTGCCGGGCTTCTCCGGAGAACAGCCGTTCCCTGCATTTCTTAGTTTCACTGAGCAGGAACGCACGAGAAGGAAGGCATGGACAAACCAGAGAACGCCGAAATGGGCAGCGGTAGAGACCAGGTAACAGGAGGTGGCTCCAGCACAGGCCACAGGAAGGAAAGGTTGTCTCCGCGCAACCTGCCAACATTCAGTTCCCTGAAGAACCCGGTCTACAGGCTCTTCTTGGGCAACACGATAGGCTACACAGCCGGCATGCAGATGGAGATGACGGCGCGCAACTGGCTTATCTACGAGTTGACCAGGTCTCCCACCATGGTAGGGTTGAAGTCTCTGGCCGTGGCCGGACCGATGCTCTTCTTTTCGCTCTTTGGCGGTGTGATTGCCGACCGGGTGCAGAAGAAGCATGTCTTGTTCATTGGTCAGCTACTCTCAGCTGTGATTTCACTAGGCATTGCCTTGTCCCTGGCTCTGGGCTACTTGAGCGCCGAGCGCGGCGGTTCGTGGTGGATTCTGATAACGGCGGCTGCATTCCACGGAACAGTCTCGTCTCTTATGTTGCCCTCGCGCCAGGTGATGCTCTATGAAATCGTCGGCGGGCAGCAAATCCTGAATGCTGTCTCCCTGAATACTCTAGCGATGAACGGTATGCGGGTCCTGGGACCGGCGCTGGCCGGCTTTGTTATTGATGCCTTCGGCATCACTACTGCCTACTACGTGATAACCGGTCTGTATCTTTCATCCTCCATCATCATTCCCTTCCTGCCACGCACCAGCCCAACAGGCCTCGCCGGTCAGGGCGCTCTATCGAAAATCAAAGAAGGTCTTACATACGTCCGGGGCGACATCACTGTCCTGCTCATTCTGGTCTTCGCTCTTATCGGCATTGTTCTCGCCACGCCCTACTTGACGTTGATGCCCATCGTCGCCGCGGATGTACTGAATGTTGGCGCACGCGGACTAGGAGTGATGATGAGCTTCATCGGCATCGGCGCCATGGGTGGCTCCCTTGTTCTTGCCTCGTTGCCTGATAAGAAGCGGGGACTCTTACTGATGATGAGTGCCATCTGTTTTGCTCTGGCTCTGATAGGCTTTGCCTCTTCCAGCTCCTGGTATCTCTCCCTGTCCCTGCTCATCTTGGTGGGTGTGGGACAGACAGGGCTGATAACGGTAGCCGTCGCTATGCTCCAGGACTACTCCCAGGACGAGTACCGGGCACGGGTGATGAGCATTTTCATGATGGAGGTTGGGCTGATGGGCTTTTGTGGCTTTGGCGCAGCGCTGCTGACAGAGATCATAGAGGTGCGGTGGGTAATCGGCGGCTTCGCTATGGCTCTGGTCTTCCTGTCGATTCTAACCTTAGCCTTCGTGCCCCGGCTACGGAACCTGAACTAGTCAATCCAGCCTGAACAATGGTTCGCCGGTAGAATCTCCTATGGTCTGACAACTCTTCCCTCTGCCAGATTCCAGACGACTCGAATCGCAAGCTTGATGAAACGCCGTCAGCGCGCTATAATTAGCACTTCCGTATTAAGAGTGCTAGTTACAGGAGGTAGGTAGATGAACTGTACCGTATGTGGGAATCCGCTGCTTTTTGACAGGGTCGCTTTCCATTGTTCCTGTGGCGCCTTCGTGCACGCCTACTGCTGGGATGAGCATGTATTGCAGGCCCATCGGCCGCCCTTTGAGATAGGCGCTGTCAGCCTGGACGGCCAATTCGAAGTAAGAGAGAGCGAGACAGAGTCGCCGGTCTCGGAGGCGCAGGAGTCTCAGGAGCAGGGCTCTGAAGAGCAGATATCAGAGGAAGAAAGCACGGAGGAACAGACAACACCTCTTTTGGGATAAAGGAGAACACAGATGCCTACTTATCTATATCGATGTCTGAACTGTCAGCTGCGATTTGAGCTGAGGCAGAGCTTTCATGATAAGCCGATAGCCGATTGTCCTGAATGCAAGGGAATAGCCCGTCGCATTTTTTCTCCAGTCCCTATCCTCTTCAAGGGACCCGGCTTCTACGTCACCGACTCCAGGGGCGATGGAGATAGAAAGCCTGATAGTGAATCGTTGACGAAAAAAGACAAAGCTGGCGGAGGTGGCGATCCATGAAGTGTCCCGTCTGCGGCAAAGAAGCAAGAGCTCATATCTACCGCTGCGCCAAATGCGCCGTCTATGTACATGAGAAATGTTCGCGCAAGCACGTGGCGCAGGCTCACAAAGATTAACTCACCCTTCGGTTCTTATCATTCAATACCTGTCATGTTATACTAGTTTGATCGTCCCTGTAGCTCAGATGGACAGAGCGGCTGCCTTCTAAGCAGCGGGTCGTGGGTTCGAATCCCTCCAGGG
>SOJB01000143.1 GCA_004376695.1 Dehalococcoidia bacterium
CAGTATATCCTTGAATGAACCTGCAACGACTCCGAGCTGCTGCCCATCAGCAGCAAGGGTGGAGAGTTTGAAGGACTTGGCTAAGCCTGGCTGTGGTCCCCAAATGCCTCTTTCCTCTAATTCTTTATGTAGGAAATATCCCCTCTCTCGGATCCGCTTGGAGATTCGGTAGAGCACCGGGGCGTCGAAGTGCAGCAAGTCATGCCTATGTGGTTTTTCTAATTCTCCACCTTGACATTGGCTTTTCTTCGCCAACCCAGTCATTTATGGGTGTGAGTAGCGCCGCAACTAATACGAGCCAAGACTTTAAGCTGCGCCATATTGAATACTTGAGCGGCAGCAACACAGCGTTAAGAATTCAAGCTGGCTCCAAGGTGCCAAAACCAATCCCAGCTAGTGCTCCAATGGCAGTTCGTTTTGAAGTGGGTTGCCTATGTGGCTTCAGGGGGACAAGCATTGTCCCCTTTGACAGGGGAGGGCCGAGATTATTATAATCACTTCGTTCTAGAACCTGTCAGTAAGGTGCATAGATCTAGGGGTGTTCATAAGTAGCGGGTCTATTAGAAAAGTCATTTGTTCGGGAGGCTGCCATGGATAGTACAAAGATTCTGGAGATGGTCGACATATTTCGGGGTCTGAGCCCGCGCCAGCTTGAATCTCTAGCACAGGTCTCAGAAGAAACGAAATATCGTGGAGGTGAGGTGGTGTTTACTGAGCATAGCTCAGGCGCTGAGGTGTACATCATCAAAAAGGGCAAAGTGTGCATAGAGCTGGGGTTAAAAGGCAAGCCCAACACAGCCACTATACAACGGCTGGGCGTGGGGCAGATTTTTGGTGAGTTGGCACTGACGGACAGGAGAAGCCGTTCTGCGACTGCTATCTGTGATAATGACTGCGAGATAATCACTATTGATAGAGATAAGCTCAATGAGCTTTTTGAGCGAGATAGTCGCCTTGGCTATATAGTTATGAGGAATCTGGCTCAACTGCTAGCCGTGAGGCTGCGCAGGACCGATTTGATGTTGGTCGCAAGCATCCTGTGGGAATAGCCGAGAGGTCTGAGCTATGGAAGAACTACGAGTAGATGCCTACTCTCCCCCCGAAATCGCCAAAAGGATTGCCGCAGTTGCAGAAAAGAAGTCTGGCCTTGACTTCTTCAGGATGTTTGTACTCGCCATCCTGGCAGGTGTTTTCATTGCCTTTGGTGCTGAGTTCTATACCTTAGTAGTGCATGATAGCGGACTCGCCTTTGGTTTGAACAGTCTGATTGGTGGGCTTGTTTTTTGCCTTGGGCTCATTTTGGTTGTAGTCGCTGGGGCAGAGCTCTTTACCGGCAATAGCCTTGTGGTTATGGGTTTTATCGAAGGAAAAGTTAGCGCGCGTCAACTTCTAAAAGGCTGGGGCATAGTATATCTTGGCAATTTTGCAGGGTCACTGGTAATGGTATTGCTGGTGTATTATACGGCGCAGTGGGGTTTCCATGATGCTATGGTCGGTGGGAAGGCTCTACTCATCGCTAATACCAAGGTCAATATGACCTTCCTTGAAGCATTTATGAGGGGCATTCTCTGTAATGTCTTGGTCTGTCTTGCAATCTGGCTTGCTTTCAGTGGTCGCACCACAATCGACAAGATTCTGGCAGTAATTTTCCCCATTACGGCATTCGTGGCATCTGGTTTTGAACATTGCGTAGCAAACATGTATTTCATCCCGATGGGAATGGCATTGGCGGGGCAATCTGACGTGCTGGTTGCTGCCCAAGGTATGGTAGGGCAGCCGATAACGCTGGGCAACTTAACTATAGCTGGCTTTTTGGTTAAGAACTTGATCCCGGTCACCTTGGGCAATATAATCGGTGGGAGTCTTCTAGTTGGGGTGATCTACTGGTCAGTGTACCTCCGACAGTTCTCCTTCCGAAGCCTGTTTCGGATTGCTCAAGTGGGCTTCCAGCTCATTTTTCTTGTTCACCCCCGGGAGCTTTCCCCAGGACGGATAGCGGCTAACTTGTCGAGCTTCTATGGCCTTCTTCGCCGAAGGCCTATCCGCCGCCGTCCTTTGCCGCGGGACCTAACGACCATTATTGAAGAGGAAACTGAAGAAGAGGATTAGACTGGAGGTTCACATATCACGATTCATTATCAGTGGTATCATCTACATTATGTCCTTCCTCTCTTAGTTTGGAAAAGGATTGCCCTTTCACCCTGTTTTGAGGGTCGGACTTCAATCATCTAAAACTTCCCCAGCCAAGAAATCCTTCACTATGCCCAAGCCTTCCTCTCTTGAACACTCGGCTCTCCACATCCCCTCCAGCAAGTTGAGGAGCAATCACTTCCTGTGAATCCCCTCGCCCAAGATGAGAACGAAATTTCCCGTCTCAGGGTTCTGGGAAATTTCTATTACGCCTTTGTTCCTAAGTCACCGCATTCGTATCCTGTCTGTAATCCTTATTTCCTCGGTTTTCATTCTTGACACCTTCTTCCTGTCCTTGGCCCAGAATAGGGCGCAAGTCGTTCGGGTCGG